>DMYC01000311.1 GCA_003482695.1 Clostridiales bacterium UBA8960 | reverse complement strand
ATGGGTGATGTCACTCCTGAAGAACTTGATTTGTTGATGGAAGAAGTGGGCACCATTCAAGACATACTCAATCACAACGATTTTTACATCATCGATGCAAAAGTCAATGAAGTTGCTAGGGGCCTCGGGTTGCTAGACGTTGGGCTTGAGAAAACGGTAGACAGTTTAAGTGGTGGACAAAGGACTAAAATTCTCCTTGCAAAGCTTCTGCTTGAAAAACCAGATATATTGCTCCTCGATGAACCAACCAACTATTTGGATGAAGACCATATCGAATGGCTAAAAAAATATCTGATCGACTATGAAAATGCATTTATATTGATTTCTCATGACATCACTTTTCTCAATAGCGTCGTAAACCTTATTTATCACATGGACAACAAAGAACTCAATCGATATGTGGGCGATTATGACAACTTTATTCGCGTATACGAAGCTAAGAAAAAGCAAGTCGAATCCGCATATAAACAACAACAACAAGAAATATCAGATCTTGAAGATTTCGTACAAAGAAATAAAGCGCGTGTTGCGACACGAAACATGGCGATGTCTCGCCAAAAGAAACTCGACAAAATGGATCGCATCGAGCTTGCAAGAGAAAAACCGAAGCCTGAATTCAACTTCAAGATGGCAAGAACGCCTGGCAAGCTGATTTTTGAAACGAAAGACCTGATCATCGGGTACGATGAAGCGTTGTGTAGGCCACTCAACCTTCGCCTGGAGCGTGGTCAAAAAGTAGCGATTACAGGTGCCAACGGTCTGGGCAAGACAACACTGCTGAGAAGTGTGCTCGGAGAAATTCAAAGCCTTTCAGGATCGGTTGATACTGGAGAGTTTTTATATACGGGATACTTTGAGCAAGAAATCAAAGATGCAAATTACAACACTTGTATCGATGAAGTTTGGAAAGAATTTCCGTCCTATACCCAATACGAGGTGCGCGCTGCACTTGCAAAATGTGGCTTGACCACACAACACATCGAAAGCAAAGTCGTTGTGCTTAGCGGCGGTGAACAAGCAAAAGTCCGTTTATGTAAGTTGATCAATAAAGAAACGAACTTCTTAGTGCTTGATGAGCCGACCAACCACCTTGATGTCGATGCAAAAGAAGAACTGAAACGCGCACTCATCGCATACAAAGGCACCATTTTACTCATCTCGCATGAACCTGAATTCTATAGAGACATCGTTACAGATGTGTGGAATTTGGAACAATGGACGACTAAAATTGTTTAGATAAAATGAGCCCCCACTGATAAACGTTCAGCGGGGGCTTTTTACGGAATTACACTTTAAATCGATCGACGAGTTCTCTCATATCATCTGCTATCGTCTTTACATCTGTTGAATTTTCTTGAATGCGTCGCATAAGGTCTGCCTGTGTATCCATCGTCGCTGCGATTTCCTCTGCAGCGGCGGCATTTTGCTCAGTAATCGCTGAAATACCATGAATAGACTCCGTTGCGTTATCTTTATTGGCGTTGACGTTTTGGATACTTAAGCTTATCGAGTCGAGTTGTTTCAGCGTATCTGTTATGGACGTATCAATCGCTTCAAATGCATTTTGAACAGTGCCAAGTACATTTGAAGACACTTTTATCGCATCATTTGAAGAGCTCATATTGGTTTCGGTTTCATCTATCTCAGATAAAATTTCCTTGATGATGCGATCGATTTGAGTTGTCGATTTTGAGGTTTCTTCAGCCAATTTTCTTATTTCGTCAGCAACAACGGCAAAACCTCTACCGGCGTCGCCTGCTCTAGCCGCTTCAATCGCTGCATTAAGCGCAAGTAAATTCGTCTGTTCGGCAATTTGTTGAATGGTGTTGGTAATCTGTACGATTGAAGATGATTTGACTGTAAGCGTGTTGACATTTTCGTTCAACTTCTCATTCGCACGTGTTGTGATATTGAATTTATCACTGAGTTCGCTAAGTTGTTTGACACCTTGTTCATTGCTATCAGAGACCGCTTTTGTATAGACTTTGAGCTTTTGGGCACTTGAAACGGTCTCTTCAATTTCCTGAGCCAAAGCAATCATTTTTTCCGATGCATGTTGCGCATCTTCCGCCTGTGATGTGGCGCCTGTTGCAAAATCGGTAACGGTTTGAGTAACGGCATCGATGCCTTCGCGTCCACTTTCAACGACGTGTTTTAATTCTTCAGAAGATTGATTCAAATGACTGGCGCTTTTTTGCATTTCTTCGATTAAATTTCTGAGTACCACTCTCAGATTGCCGACCGCATTTGCGATGACACCTGTTTCATCTTTATATTTAAGCAAATAATCATAGGTGTTGTCGTTTTTAATGTCCAAGCTTGCCGTCTTGTTCAGCAACTCAGAAAGCGCAAGAATCGGTTTAGAAATGGTATTGCTGAAGATATAAGCCATAATAATCACGACTGTTAAAGTCAAGAGTATTGCGATTAACAAAGAGATAATGGCCATTCCTATTTGATTTTGAACTTGCTCACGCTCAGCTGCAATGGTATTGTCGATGTCGTCCACGTAATTTCCCGTTCCAATTACCCATCCGAAAGGTTCAAACAGCTTGACAAAACCCCTTTTTTGATGCGCCTCTGTCTCATTAGGTCTCGGAAAATAATAATCGTAATACCCTTCTCCATCTTTTTCGATAAGTGCCATAAACCCTTGAAGTATTTTATTGCCAAATGCGTCTGTCAACTCGATTCGGTTTGTTCCTTCCACCGCTTCGTTTCCAAGAAGTACGACATTATCGCCTTCTTTAGTGTCGGCCCAAAAATACCCATCCACACCATATCTCGCATTTCTGACGACATCCGCGGCGATGATTTCAGCCTCGCGTCTCGTAATTAGGCCAGCGTTCATCTGATTGATTATGCCCCGGAGTTCACTTACAATGATTTCAACTTGATGCTTGATATTGATGTCATAACCCTCTCTAAGTTGGGTTTCCATCTGATCGATTCGATCCGTGTTCGTTTTATAAATCGTATACGTTGAAACCGTGCCTATCGCAAGTGCAGATATAATGACGCTGATCATGACGAGTGCGATTATTTTTCCCCTTATACTCCTCACATTTAACCTCCTTATTTTTTAGGTATCCATGGAATAAACTTGTTCGTTTGCCTAGAATATGCTTCAAACCCAGGTCGTCCAACCATTGCCTTTTCAAGCAGCGGGACACCGGACACATACAGCAGCAAAAAGGTGATGGCGATCGGACTGATGACACTTAACATAGAAGCACCTGCTGAGATGGCGATTATGAATATCCCCCACCACATGACGGCTTCTCCAAAATAATTCGGATGCCTCGTATAACGCCAAAGTCCAGACATCATCAGCTTCCCTTTGTTAACCGGACTTGACTTGAATTTTCTAAGTTGCGCATCCCCAACAACTTCAAAAACATAACCGAAAATCCAAACCAAAACGCCTAAAACAGTCAAGATGGAAAATCGAGACATAAGTTCCTGATGAATCAGGATAATTGGAAATGCAATCACCATCATTAGAAGCCCTTGAAGCATATAGACCTGAAAAAAAGCTCTTGGAATGACGAATTTTCCCCATTCTTTTCGCCAACTTGCGTATCTAAAGTCTTCAGGCTTTCCAAAGTTCCTTTTCATGATGTGATAAAAAAGTCTGCCGCCCCATAATGTTACAAGGGTCGTCGTCAAGATAGAAATCAGTCCGTAATTATCAAGTCTGATCATGCTATAAAAAGCAATCAAAACAAAACCGATGCCCCAAGCCTGATCGACGATGCTATTGTTTTTTATGAGCGTTCCAATTATAAAAAAACCAAGAAAATAACCCAGTATTACGATAAGCGTTTCAAGTATCATGACCATCATCTCCTCGTAAGTGCGATTGCCACAGCACCAATACCTGCATGTATGGTCGTAATCGCTGAAATGTCCGTGCTGATTGCGGGTGATTTCCCGATGAGTTCTTCAAATATGCGCCTGTATCTTTCTGCAAGTTCGGGATTCCCGGCATGGACGATCGCATACTTGTCAATCCCTTCTGAAGCAATGATCTTTTTCACATGCTTGATGATTTTTTTATCGATTGATCTTCTTGAAAACGCTAGACCAAACGCGGTGCCTTGCCCCTCCTCATTAAGGGACATGATTGGCTTGGCATTCAGTTTCATTAAAACGTTGCCAATCTTATTCGGCACACGTCCTCCCTGAACCGCATACTTGAACGTATCCAGGCTAACATAGATTGAGGTTTTTGGAATATCTTCCTTGATTTTGTCTAGAATATTCTCAAGGGATTCCCCTCGATTGGCCATTTTTACTGCCTCCATTACGATGAGCCCTTGAGCACCAGAATTGAGTTTCGAATCGACAAGCGTCACTCGATTTGAGTCCTCTCCAAATTCTGAGATGGTGCGTTCAAATGTGGAAAATGTGCCACTTAATGCTTTCGCAACACTTATGACGATGACGTGTTCATAAAGGCCCAACAGCCACTCTAGCTTAACTCTAACTTGCTTCACGTCAGGCTGTGAACTCGTTGGATAAACCTTGCTATAATCTAAAATCGTCGCGATATTATCCTTTGTCGCTGTGAGTTTATCAAGATACACACTGTCGTCTGCAATAAGCGAAAGGGGCAAAACATGGACTTGATCCTTCAGGATTTGATCCGCTGCCAAATCTGCGATTGAATCGGTGAGTATCGCAATTTTCGATTTTGCTTGCCTCTCAACATCCGCTTGAACAAACATATCTTCCACTTTGGATTTGTTTACCTTGTATCCATTTTCGATGAGTCTTTTAGTCAGTACATCCGGGGTGTTGGTATGAATATGAATCTTCATCATACTTTCATTTCCAGTTACGATGCCAGAATCTCCCAAATCAGACATAAGAGACTCGATATGGCTTTTATTATTTATATCCGCATAAAGTAGCACTTCCGTGCAATATCTGAAATTAGGGACTTCAATTTGACCACGGTCATGCTCTATATCTACGGCACCACTCTCAGTGTCCGTCTCGCTGCTCTTATGAATGATCTCATCAATAAGCTTGTTGAATCCCTCAAGGAACATGACAAAACCTTTCGCACCTGAATCGACAACTTTGTGACGTTTTAGTATTTCAAGCATGTCTGGCGTTTCGTCTAAAACTTGTTTGGCTTTTAAGTATGCCCCTTCAAAAAGGTCGCTAAAGTGATGATGCGTTTTATGTGATTTTTCGATGTACTCCGACCATTCTCTAATAACTGTGAGCATCGTGCCTTCTACAGGCGTCGATACCGCAGAATAAGCTTCACTCACAGCGAGTGTCGCACCTTGACTGAACTGTTCCATCGTCAGTGACTTAAGGTGCCCGCATGCACGATGAAATCCACCTAAAAAACTCGCAAAAATGATGCCCGAATTGCCTCTTGCATTTTCGAACGCCGCATTTGACATGGATTTGATCACGATATTGAAATCTTCTGAAACGGTTGTCTCTTCCGCGATACAGTTCATCGTAATCGCCAAATTTGTACCTGTGTCACCATCTTTTACTGGAAATACATTGATCTTATTAAGATGGTCTTTGTGACGCTTCACTTCCTCTGCTCCTGACTTGAAATACGTATAAAAATCAATGCCATCAATTTCTGCTTTCTTCATAGTCTGCTCCCAACCTTTTTTTTACGAGTTATTCATTTGTACCCAAAACAAATGATTGTAAAATGAGTTTATAAATAATACATAGGAATTTTTACCTCATTTTGTTATGATGGTGATAATATATAACATCCATCAGGAGGTTTATCATGAAAGACTACAATATTTTCGATATAATCGGACCCATTATGATTGGCCCTTCCAGTTCACACACAGCAGGTGCATGCAGAATTGGCTATACGGCTCAAAACATCATTAAGGTCCCTGTTACCGAAGTTTCCTTTACACTCTATGGCTCATTTGCAAAAACGTATAAAGGACATGGCACCGATATCGCGCTGCTCGGTGGCTTTATGGGACTACGGCCAGATGATGAGCGCATCGTGGATTCGTTTAAAATCGCGGACAATAGAGGCTTAAAGTATACTTTTATCACAACCGAAGATGATTCACCTCATCCCAACACCGTAAAAATCACGGCTAAGACAAATCGCCTTGAAACGTGGGAGATTGTTGGCTTATCCATCGGCGGCGGTAAAATGATCATAAGTTCCATCAACGGCATAGACGTTCAGTATACCGGCGATTATAATACACTCGTCACACATCATAACGATAGTTCGGGGATGCTCGCCAAAATATCGACACTCCTGTCTGAACACCGAATCAACATCGCTTTTATGAAGCTTTATCGCGAGGAGAAAGGTAAAAAAGCCATCGGCATCATAGAAACCGATGAAAACATCGATAAAAAAGTACTCGAGGAATTGATGCAGATTTATGGCATGATCAACGTCAATCTAATCGAAAAAATTTACGACTAGGAGGGCGATTATGAAATTTACATCTGCAGCTGAACTGATCGATTATTGTAATCAAAATAAAGTGTTGTTGCACGATCTTTCATTGTCATCAGAAATAGAGAAAACTGGAAGAAGCTATGGTTATATAAAAGACTATTTAAAAAATGTCTTGAAAGTCATGGAAAGTGCCGTACAGGCAGGCATAAACGATGTGGACAACAACATCAAAGGAAAAATTATCGGTAATGATAGCGTGCTTCTGAAAAAAAGAATTGATCATTCCAGAACCGTATGCGGTGAAACGGTGGCCAAAGCGGTCGCTTATGCACTTAGCACGATGGAAGTCAACGCCTCAATGGGCAAAGTGGTGGCTTCACCAACGGCTGGTTCATGCGGTGTATTGCCCGCTGTGCTGATGACCACGAAAGAGCGCTTTAACCTTTTCGATGACAAGTTGCTAGAAGGCCTACTGGCCGCAAACCTCGTCGGAACCATAGTCGCTCGAAACGCTACGATTTCAGGCGCTGAAGGGGGCTGCCAAGCTGAAGTTGGTACGGCTTCCGCAATGGCATCAGGCGCCGTCGTACACATGATGGGTGGATTTCCTGAACAAGTTTTCAACGCAGCCGCCATGTGTTTTAAGAATTTATTGGGACTTGTGTGCGACCCAATCGCCGGGCTGGTGGAAAGTCCCTGCGCAAAGAGAAATGGCATGGGCGCTGCCAATGCGCTTTTATGCGCTGAAATGTCACTTGCAGGGATAAAAAGCATCATCCCGTTTGATGAAGTTGTCGAGGCGATGTACCGAATTGGAAAAGCGATGCCGCCTTCCCTTCGAGAAACGTCCATGGGTGGACTCGCAACGACCAAAACGGGCATTCAAATCAACACTGAGCTGTTTGGTCAGAAATGATCGTCGAGTATAGAAAAAGAAATAGTCAAGCTAGACGACCGTTAGAGGTCTTAGCTTGACTATTTCTTTTTAATATGTCTGGGTGTCAGTCCAATTTAATATGGCAATAACCACCCGGATTTTTCGTTAGATAGTCTTGATGATATTCTTCCGCCGGATAATAGTAATTAAGTGGTTCAACTTCAGTAACGATCGTCTTCTCGTATTTAGTCTGTTCCGATAAAATTGAAGCCTCAATCACCGGCAAATCCATCTCATCTAGATAATAGATCCCCGTTCTATACTGCGACCCAATATCGCCACCTTGTCTATTGAGAAGTGTGGGATCAATCACTTTCCACAAATGACCGAGTAAAAATTCAAGTGTAATGACTTCAGGGTCATACTCGATGAGCAGAACTTCCACGTGCCCTGACGTGTTTGAACAGACTTCTTTATATGTCGGCTCCAAAGTGTGTCCATTTGCATAACCCACCTCGGTTCTCAGTACACCTTCAAAACGTTTGAAATAAGCTTCCATACCCCAGAAGCAACCGCCTCCAAGAACAATTTTTTTCATATCAATCACCTCTTAACAAGAATTTGTTGACCATGCTATGAGTATACGATTAACAGAAGGCTAAATCAAGCAAAACAGTTTATGCCAATCCTATAATAACGGCAACCACCATAAATACAGAGGCAAAACCGAACAATAGCGCTTGGAATTTCCACTGAAACTTGAACCATTTGTTCCAATCTAAGCGCGCAACACCTAAAACGCCCATTAAACAGCCAGAAGTCGGAACGATCAAGTTTGTAAAACCATCTCCCAATTGGAACGCCAAAACGGCTACTTGCTTTGTAACACCAAGCAGTTCTGCAAGTGGTGCCATAAGTGGCATCGTAAGAGCGGCTTGACCTGAGCCAGAAACGACGAAGAAGTTAAAAACGGACTGCATCACATACATCAACCAACCTGTCACAAGTGTTGGCATGCCACTCAATGAGCCTGCCATACCATTTAGGATGGTATTGAGTACAGATTCTGAATTAGCAGAGCTGTGACCAAGTACAAGAACAATACCCTGAGCCATACCAACTACGAGTGCAGCACCGACGAGGTCCTTAGCACCATCTTTAAATGACTCTGCGATATTGTTAATCGTCATATTGTTCAGTTTGAAAATAACGCCGATAATACCTGCTGTTAAACCCATTGTGAAAAATACTGTCGCAATTTCAGGGATATAATAACCGTGCGTTTGGACACCCCAAATCGTCCAAATAATGCCTAGTAATATCGTAAAAAGCACCAACCCGTGACCTAAAGTCATTCTGTTCTCTTCAAGCGTCTTGCCTGAAAATTCCTCTCGATAAGCCGTGTCCGATTCATATGCAACGGACAACTTAGGATCCTTTTTAATGCGCTTTCCATAAAGCATTGTAAAACCAATACCAAGTGCAGTAAATACGACCCACATGACAATTCTGAATGTTGCGCCTGAACCAACTTGTATGCCTGCAATTCCTTGAGCAATTGCCACTGAAAAAGGATTCATCCAAGAAGTTGCAAAACCAATTTGCGTTGCACCATAAGTGACCAATATGCCCACAATTGCATCATATCCGAGCGAAATCATGAGTGGCACGACAATCATCGCAAATGGGATTGCTTCCTCGCCCATTCCGAAAATGGCGCCTCCAGCTGAAAAAGCGACAAATAGTGCTGGAATCAAAATCATGTCCGCATTCCTGTATTTCGAAATAATATTGATTATACCTGCATCGACTGCACCCGTTCTTATGATGATGCCAAACGCACCACCAACGACGAGTATGAATGCAACGACACCCACAGCGGATCCCCATTTGTCTCCTGTCACTAAGCCTTCGAACATGTAATTGAGAAACCCGACCTCTCCCCATTTCTCAAATACCTTGATAGACTTCGTCTCGCCTGTATTTACAAAACTCGCATACTCTTGAACGACTTTTCCACCATCAAGATCGAGTGCACTAGCGCGTGACTTTCTGATGCTGCCGATTTCTTCTTCGCCTAGATAAACGTAAGTCCTTGAACCATCTGTGGCATCAATCGTATATACGGTACCTGCGATGTCCACTTCTTCCACCATGTTGTCTTCAACAACCGCTATTGTTACATCATTTGAATCTGTAACGACGTAATTGACATTGAAAAAACCTGTTGGAATAACATAAGTTGCTATTGCAGCTAGCAAAACAATAAAGAAAATGATAACATACGTGTCTGGCATACGCCACTGTCTATTTGACATAAAAATCCCCCTTAAAAATAGATTCAACTTATATATCGCAAATAGCATGCCAACTAATAAATCTGAATTTTCACTGCGATTCGCCCAAAATAGGTGTTTTTTGCATATAAACAAAAAAATAAGGGGGAACAAGGATTTAAACGCACCTTGTTTCCACCTTAATCAACCTTTATTTCTTGTGCTGTATAATTTGATCCCCCATAGCAGTCAAACTTATTCCCTTCCTACCCTTGGATAGTGAAATGACGCCTAGTTCATCCAGTTGCTTCAAAATTCGCCTAACTTGATTCTCTGAACGCTTGAAAGCCCCATTAAGACTTTCTGCAGATAATGTTATTCTAGAAATTGCTTTGTCATGCTTTAATAAATGGTGAATCTTTTCTAAAAAATAGAATTGTTCTTCGTTTAAGTATATTTGATTTGACCTGTGACTTTCAGAAAACACGGCACTTGAGGTGTCCTCATTTAAATTTCCAAAGTACGATGTGTCTGGCAAGTCTACAAGACCTAAACAATCGCTTTCTCTGACAGCTAGCATATAAGTTATGGTGTTCTTAAGTTCCCTGATGTTACCCGTCCATTCGTAACTCACAAGTTTATGCATTAGTTCATCCGTATAAGAAACCCTTGAAGAGGCCATCGCACACATCATGTGCTCAAACAACTCAGGTATGTCTTCTTTCCTCTGTCTCAAAGGCTGAAGCTGGATATATCCCATTTTCAGCCGGTAATACAAATCTTCCCTAAATTTTTTGTCCGTAACAAGTTCTGCCAAATCTTTATTGGTTGCTGCAATAATCCGCACGTCAATCGGTTTGATTTCACCAGAGCCGATGGGCATGATCTCGCGTTCCTCTAAAACTCTAAGTAGCCTTGATTGTACTTTAAGAGAAACGTCTCCGATTTCATCTAAAAAAATAGTGCCACCATTCGCCTCTTCAAACAGTCCTACTTTACCGCCTTTTCTGGCGCCTGTAAACGCGCCTTCCACATAGCCAAAGAGTTCACTCTCAATCAAGTCATCCGGCAAAGCACTAAAATTCACCGCTAAAAATGGCGCATCCGCTCTGGCTGACTCTTTGTGAATCGCACTTGCAGTTAGCTCTTTTCCCGTTCCACTTTCCCCTTGAATCAAAATCGTCATATCTGTCCCTGAGAGTTTTTTGATGATTGCTTTGAGCTTAAATACCGCTTCGGAATGGCCAATAATGTCATCAAGGCCATATTTCGCAACGTGTCCTTTCTTGATGGCGCTCTCTCTTCCATCGATGCTCAGGGAATGTATTTTTGAACTCTTAATCGATGCACACGTCATTTCATTATTGGTTATTTTGAACTTTGACACGACATATTCATTGCCATCGATGGTCAAATCATATCTTGAGTCACCGTTTTCATCTAGTAAAAACGCAAGCAACCTCTTATTATAGATGACACTGCTTAGCGCACTTCCTACGATTGTGTATTTGTTGATTCTAAGCAACTGTTTCAATATATCATTGAATACGACCACTTTGTGGTTTTTGTCATACATGAGGAGACCTGCATTAAAGCTATTGATGACGCGTTCGAGATTCTCGCTTTGTTTTATCAGTTCAGACTTTGATACGGCAAGACCTTTGGCGATCTTTATGATTTTTTCAAGGTACATTTTCGAAAACGATCCCGATGAATTCTCAAGGAGATTCAAGTGGCTTAATATTTTAGCGATTGTTCTGAAATCAAAAACCCTTGAACCAATATCGATCACCTGACTTATATGATTTGGCACATACTGGGCTTCACCTGGTGTAACGGCAATCTCAAAATTATTGACATCGACATCACATCCAGGATAATAAACCGTAAAAGCCATCTGATCTAATCCGATTTCAAGCAAAGCATCTAATACTTCTACCGCAGATTCTTCCACATCATTTACAAGTAGCACCCTAGTGCCATGCGGTATGGACACAAGTTCATCGAGGACATCGTAATTGACCGTTCTATTGCCGATAATTTGAGGTTTGCTCATTTTGCCATATTGATTCGCCACTTCATCGTACAATGTGCGGCTGGAAAAAACTTGAAGATCCTCTTCTAGAGGAAGGGCCGTGCCCTCATCGATGATGTAAACGTTCAAAACAACTTGATTATCCAAAAAAACATTCAGTTGTCTCAGCAGTGCATTTGCAGTGTCTCTTGAACCTGTAATCAAAGCGATTGACTTCATATCTCCTCCAAAAAAAGCTGTATAATCTACTATCATTATACAGCTTAACGATAAACTTTCTATTCTATTTCTCAAATGTGCCTTTTTTAATTAAAACACCGTTCCGCATCATTGTTTGACCAAGCGCATAAACCGAGTGAATCTCCATGTTGCTTTGATCGATTAAAACGAGATCTGCATCAAATCCGGTTTCAATTTTTCCTTTTCTGCTTAACTTCAGTAAAGTTGCGGGATTCACCGTCACAGGCATAAGCGCTTCATCGATAGGTCGATTCATTTCAACAACCAATGTCTTTAATGTCTCGTAGAGTGAGGTGGTTTTACCGATATCTAGACCGATAAGCGTTCCATGTTTATCAAAGTTCGGAAGCGAACCTTGTCCATCTGATGAAAACGTGATTTGTGTCGCATTAACGCCTTCTTCTAAGCATCTGCAGAATGCACTTGCAGCTGGAATTTCCCCTTCTTTGACGAACTGAGGGACAGTCGATGTTGTAAAATCAATAAAACCGCCTTCTTTAGCATATCTGATTGCTTCTTCGAAAAGCACTTGATTTCGATTTGCATGCGTCGGCAAAAACTGAGTATAGGGAAGTTCAGTGCGCGTGCGCATTTCAAATAAGTAGCGCATCATATCCTTTCCATCACCCAAGTGAATATTCACAAGCCCTGATTTGCCGGATAAAATGCCTCCGACTCTCGCATCGGAAGCCGCTTTCGCCAGTTCTTCAAAAGTTGGCGATGCACTTCTATGATCTGAAATGGCAATTTCACCGATTCCGATGATCGGTTCGACCATCATGATATCCTTTTGAATTGAACCCGTAATCGTCGTGAGAGGCAAGCGATAAGAACCTGAATAAACATAAGCCGAGACACCTTCTTCTCTTAATCCATATGCTTTCGCAACAAGCGACTCCATCGATCGAGTGACACCGTCTGTTCCTAGGCAGCCTACGACAGTTGTTGTGCCGCCCAGAATTAGGTCACTTAACATAAGCTCTGGCGTTCTCGTTTTATACCCACCTTCGCCGCCACCGCCAAGCAAATGCACATGGCAATCAATTAGCCCCGGTATTAAGATCAACCCATCCGCCTCCACGATTTCTACGACATTCTCATCATAAAAAAACGGTTCACTCTCAATATTTGGGTGAATTTTTGCAATTTTATCACCAACCACTAAAACATCATTTTTTCCTAGGTTATTAGGTGCATACACCTTAGCGTTTTTAAAAAGCTTTATCATTTAATCCTCCGAGATTCATATCGTTTGATGCATAATCATATTGCAAGTCTCATGCCACAAAAAAAGCATAAAAAGAGAAGGTTATCTGATTCAACCTTCTCTTCGCATCACCTATTTCAACCTTTATGATCAATTAAACATCCTTAATCGACCTTAAAAAAGCACGGGCCGGCAATCCCTCCACATCTGCAATTTTTAACGGTATGCACATAAACTCATAGATTCCTTCCTCAATTTCTGCAAGCGCAAGACCTTCGATAATATATATGCCGTTTCCCAGTAAAATGCGATGGGTGGGATGTCCCGGAACATTGCGTTCGATTCCAAGTGCATCGATACCAACTGCTTTGACGCCCTGATTCTTTAGAAATTCCGCACCACTGGCATTTAAAAAATCGTACTCGTAATTAAACGTTTTATCAAAGGAATTCTTCGTTTTTATAATGACAATGTCGTTTTTCTCAAACTTGTAAAATTTTAAAAATTCATCATCCACCTCATGTTTATAACTTTTGCTGAAGTCGACGACCACACAGCGGCCATTGACCGATTCAAGATTAAATGCATCAGATGAGTGCCCTTCTTTTAACATGTGCTTAGGCATATCAATATGCGTTCCTGTATGAAGGTCCATGCATATGCTGCTTTCATGATGGCCATCTTTATCATGTGTTGCCCTTACGATAAACTTAGGCATCTTTTCTTCTTTGTTTTTATATACCATGATGCTCGGCGAAATCGCCATCGTTACATCTATCCAATCCTTCATAACACACTCTCCAGTTTCCATTTTTCACTGACGACTTTCATGAGTTCTTCTTCTGTTTTATAAATATATAACGGTTCAAATCGCTTTATATTGCTCATGGAATCTATGATTCGCCATGCGCTTTCGATTTCATCCCATCGTGTAAACAGAGAGGCATCATCGTGAATCACATCAAGGATCAATTTCTCGTAAGCTTCAGGTGAATTTCCGATGATGTTGCACATATGGCAATAATCGAGCTTCATTGGCATCGTATACGCTTGAAGTCCAGGCGCTTTGCCGTTAAACTGCAGAATAATGCCTTCTCTAGGGAAAATTTCGATTTTTAAAATATTCTTCACCGGTTGACCCTTTTCAAAAAAACAATTGGCGTCTTTAAAGGTGACGATAATCTCAGCTATCTTTTTAGATAATTTCTTGCCCGTCATGAGATAAAAAGGGGTGTTGCGCCATCTTTGCGAATTGATATATGCTTTTATCGCGACGAACGTCTCTGTTTTCGAATCATCAGGTATGTCTTTTTCGCTGAGGTATCCATCATATTGCCCAAAAATGACTTCATCACTGATCTGTATGTTTTCGAGCACTTTTACTTTCTCATTCTTTATCAGCGCATCACTCAGTCCCATGGGGGAATCCATCGCAACAAGTGCCAATGTTTGAAAAAGGTGGTTTTGGACCATATCTTTGAGCGCACCGGAGCGATCATAATAACCCCCGCGCTGCTTAACGGTTTCCGACTCAAGTGCGATGATTTTTATATGATCTATATTTTCATGATTCCAGATGCTTTCAAAAATTTTATTTGCAAATCTTACCGTTAAAATATTCTGAAGCATTTCCTTACCAAGATAATGATCAATTCGATAGACTTGCGACTCGTCAATGGACTCAAGTAACAACTTGTTATAAGCTTTCGCCGTTTCAAGATCTTCTCCAAAAGGCTTCTCGAAGACAATTTTAGAGCGCATGTCCCCTCTTTGAATGAGCCGATTTGCAATCAATGCCCTCGCAATAATCGGGAAATAATGCGGTGCTGTGGCCAAATAGTAAATCTTGTCCCCAAAAGTAGGGATGTTTTGAGAACGCACATAAAATTCAAAAGCGGCAAACTGCGACTCGTCTGAAAAATCCATCGCGTAATAGTGGATGCCTCTGCTAAACGCTTCCCAATCGGGGTATTGACCCTCAATTTTTGAGCGCACTTCTCGAATAAAATCCTGTTCATCATAGGCTCTTCTGCCAATACATAAAATCGTAAACGGTTCTGGCATCTGATCTTCTTCATATAATCGATATAACGCCGGAATAAGTTTCTTGGTCGTCAAATCGCCTGTGGCGCCAAATATTGAAAATAACATAGTTTACTCCTTATGCTTTATAGACTTTATGTCCGCCAAACTGATTGCGAAGTGCCGCTACCGCTTTTTCGCTAAATCGCTCGTCATCCTTGGACTTGTACCTAGCGAAGAGCGACTGTGTAATGACTGGTGCGGATACTTTTAATCGAATCGCCTCTTGCAGCGTCCAGTCTGCCTCACCTGAAGCATCGACTTTTCCGATAATTTCGCTCAAATCCCCATCTGCTTTAAAAGCTTCATGCATGAGTCGCATCAAAAGCCCTTCAATAATCGAGCCATTGCTCCACACTTTTGACACCCGTTCAAAATCCAGTTCATATTCGGAGGCTTTTAAAATTTCAAATCCCTCACCAATCGCCTGCATCATGCCATACTCGATGCCATTGTGAATCATCTTGACATAGTGCCCACTGCCAGGTGCACCAAAATAGCCATAGCCATTTTCCAAAGATATTTTTTCAAGCATTGGTTCAATATAGGAGACCGGCTCCTGTTCACCACCAACCATCAGACAAGCACCGTTGCGTGCGCCATCGATGCCACCGCTTGTGCCCACATCGACAAAATGTATGCCTAACGCCTTAAGTTTTTCATAACGCCTTACCGTCTCTTTATAATAAGAATTGCCACCATCAATAATAATATCCCCTTCACCAAGCAAAGGAATCAGCGTATCAATCATCTCATCAACAGGTGCTCCAGACGGAACCATCAGCCAAATCACGCGTCTTTCATCACCGAATGCATTAACCATCTCATCAAAATTATTGACCCCCAAAATGCCTTCTTTAGATATTTCATCCACTTTATCTGAAGATCTGTTTGTTGCGATCACATCCATGCCACAATCCTTCATATTAAGGGCAAGCGCATAACCCATTCTACCCAAACCGACTAAACCAATTTTCATTATCTCATTCTCCTTTGTAGGTTTTTCAATCTCTTAACTCTAGTGGTATATTTTACCCAGTTTCAAATAAAAAAAACGCATCCAACAATTTAATGTGGATGCGTCACTTTATCATGCTTTTTATGACTCTCCCGAAACATGAACTTCCAGTGCATTATGGAGCATTTGTATTTCAAGCGGGAGCATAGGCCCTGCTTCTCCATCCAGATCAGAATTGACCGACTCTTCACATAATACTTTGACGTGTTTTGCTTGAATGTATTGAATATAATCGCTTTTCGGATGCTCACCATTCCAAACTTGAATCAACAACGGCATAATTTCAAGTACTGGGCACTGTTTGAAAATGAGGACATCAAAAAGGCNNGAAAAGGGGGCGAGTTTTCTGAAACCGCCTGCAGATCGACCATTCATAACCAGTGCAAAGAAAATACTCTGATCGATAACGATGTCATCTGCGATCACTTTTGCATGAAACGATTTAAGTTTTGGAATTTCTTCCAAGCCTTTTATATAATAGGCTAGAACGCCAAGTACATTCTTCGTTTGTTCGTTGACACGTTGGCTGATGTCAACCAAATTTCCAAAACTGGCAACGTTAATAAAAAATTGATGGTTTGCTTTGCCTAAATCACACTTTAAGATACGATCACTCAGAGCGACATCCGTCATCCCTTCAATATCTCGTGGAATGCCAAGGTATTGCGCAAAATCATTTGCTGTTCCCGATGGGAATATGCCAATTGGACACTTGATATTCAAACGCATCATCGCATTGACGACTTGATGCACTGTGCCATCGCCGCCAGAAATTAGCACTTTATTGATTTTCGAGAAATCTTGGTCACTGAGGTATGTCTCTAGTTCCGACATGTCATTCATTCTATAAGGGATAATTTGATAGCCATTCGTTTGAAAACGATCAATAATGTAATCGAGTTGCTCTTGAAAACTTCTCGCGCCAGATCTTGGATTATATAATAAAAGTGCATTCATCTTCAACCTCTTCTGTTATTTTGATATGTTCTTGACATAGTAAATTTGCTCGATTCTCTTAAAACCCAAACTTTCGTATAGTGCGCCAGCGATTGCTGAGTCATATTGCAAGGCCAGTGTTTTTCCATCCGCGATAAGTGGTGTGCAAAGCGCTTCCATAATGGCTCTACCATATCCTTTGCCTTGGTGGTCATGTCTCGTTGCAACGCCTACAATTAGTGCCGTATTTTCCGTCTCATAATCGGTTTGCGCCACAGCGACCAATTGGCCATTTAGGCGCGCAATCACGCCGCGACCGTGGCCCTCCATCAATTTGTTAACCATGTATTCTTGCCTTGCAAAACTCTTGAATACGCCTTTATATAGACCAACCACTTCCTCTAAATCGTTTTGATGAAGCGCTCTAAACGTTAAACCCGAGTCGCTTCGACTATGCGCTTTATAATTTTCAGGTTT
>DMYC01000013.1 GCA_003482695.1 Clostridiales bacterium UBA8960 | reverse complement strand
AACTGTGTCCAGTTTGTCGCTGATGCGGTTCCAGATTTTCCAGAGGGGATCATGAAGGATGTGGGGCGGATTGTGCGCGTGACATCTGAAGGTTATTTGGATGTTTTGGGGGACAAAAAATGATCAGGGGGAAATGATCAGGGGGTCCGACCCCCTGATCATTTTTTCATGCTTTGTATGCCCGCTCAAGTTCAGCTAAATCAAATTTTTTCATCTGAAGAAATGCATGGGTGACCCTTTTAATCGTCTCCGTATCCGCTTCATGAAACATATCGTTCATGACAGTTGGCGTGACTTGCCATGAGACACCGAATTTGTCTTTGAGCCAACCACATTGTTCTGATTCCGGATCTGCTGAAAGCGCTTCCCAGTAATAATCGATCTCTTCCTGTGTGTCACAGTTGATGATAAAAGAAATCGCTTCAGTAAACGTAAAATCGTGTTCATAAGCGCTGTCCATAATAGAAAAACTTTTTCCTTCCAACATGAAATCGGCATAATTAAGATACTCAGATTTGTTTGGTTCAAACCCTTCACCATATCTTGACACCGATTTAAGTTCAGAATTTCTAAACAAATCTACATAATAATGGAGCGCATCAATCGCATGCCCACAATTCTCTCCGACAAACATGAGTGCAGGCCTAATTTTAGCACTTATAGGCGCTTCACCAACATACATGAGTTGCCATGATACGCCATATTTGTCCTCGACCCAACCATAAAACTCACTAAATCCATAAGCATCAAGTGGCATTAAGATATTGCCGCCTTCTATAAAGGCATTCCAGTAACGCACGACCTCTTCTTTTGTTGTGCAAGAGACCATAAGTGAAATGGACGGATTAACCTTAAAATAAGGTCCTGCAGACAAAAGCATCAAATTTGCATCCTCAATTTCAAGCGTTAAAGCTTCCACCTCTCCCGATGGCGTATCTGGAATCTTAACCCGCGATAAAAGTCGGCTATTTTGAAACACTTTCAGATAAAACTCGCCCGCTTCAGCTGCCTCTTTATCAAACCAAAAGTGGGTCATCAACTTTTGTATGCCTTCCATATCAACCCTCCACATGATTCTTGAAATGATTGAGTATTTCCTGCCACCCATTTCTTTGGAGCTCTAACGTGTTTTCGCCTTCAGCATCAAAATCCACCACAACTTCTGTGACATGGCCGAGATTCGTAAAATCTACAGTCACTTCTCTGCCATCTCCGAGTGCGTAGGCGATGTGTGAAAAAGGCTCAACTTTTGTATAGACGCCTTCAAAATCAAACTTTGCTTTACCATCTTTTGATGCCATCGTGTAACAGAACCGGCCACCCTCACGCAAATCGTTTTCAGCGTGTGGGCAATGCCAATCATCAGAAGCGTGATTCCACTGCATCACGTGCTCTGGATCCGTATAATAACGCCAAACTCGGTCGAGTGGTTTTTTAATTTGCGCACTCACCTTTATTTTTGTAAATTTCATATTCTCACCAGCTTTCATGTAATTTCTGCTACACTTATACCCTATTTGAGAATAATTATTAATCATTTTAATTCATTTTTTATGGTTATCGTATTCCGTCCCGATAATTTGGACTGATAAAGCAAATCATCCACTTTTGAGAAAATCAGATCCTCCGTTTGACCACTTTTTGCGATTAAAAGGCCCAATGATAGAGTTACATCCAGCTCAAGCGTTTTAGAAGCAGCTTCTTTAAAACTCGCATTGAATGTCAACATTTTATCGAGCAATGTATTTTGCTCGTTCGGATCAATAAAGCCCGTAACCGCAAACTCGTCGCCACCCAATCTAAACACCTTGTCATCTGCACGCACGACACTGTTAAGCCAAGAAACCGTAAACTTTAACACATCATCGCCTTTGGGGTGTCCATAGGTATCATTGATCAGTTTAAAATTATCGAGATCCACCAACAGGATATAAAGCGGTGCGCCACCATGAAGATACCTTTTTAAATTTTCTCTCCAGGCTAGTCGATTGAACGCTTTCGTCAGCGGATCCGTTTCTATGAGTTCCGTCATACGTTCACGCGTCAGGACGATGTTGATCATCACCTCAGTGACGATCATAAACGATTTAACAAACCCAAGTAGCTCATCGTCCATGCGATTGTTTGGGTACAGCATGACGATGCTTCGCACCACATGATGGTGTCCTTCAACAAGGTCAGAAACACCAACAGGATACACGATCGCAGTAAAACCCTCGACAATCGACTTATTTACAACCAACTCGTCAATATCCATGAATTGCTCACGCTCACGAAACAAAGTTTGATAAATCGGATCACCAACGTGCAGGTCGGATACCGTAATCTTGTTTGAAAACATCATCGCATGGAGGCAGCCTGTACAGCCAATCAGCACGTCATTGAGCGCCTGTAGGTTTACATCCTTATTGAAATGTACCATCTTTACAAGCTCAAAACTTTGATCTTTTTCTGCAAGTTGACGGGTTAGGTTGCGATTTTTTTCCATTATCTCATCTTTTAACTTTTCGGCGGTCATTTGATAACGATCAAACTCGTTCATTCTTACCTCCATTTTCACGCTTATGTACTAGTACCATAATACCATCATTTCTAGGCAATATATAGTAAAAATGATCAAGAAGTGATCAGGGGGTCCGACCCC
>DMYC01000181.1 GCA_003482695.1 Clostridiales bacterium UBA8960 | reverse complement strand
AATCTTCATATGTTTTTTTGTTGTTATCGGTTAATCTGTACTCAGCTGATGCGATCAGTTTTTTGAGATTTTCCAAACTCTTATCTTCTTCTTTTCCAAATTGGAACTCATTCATACGCTTTAACAAGCCGTATGGGAAACTCTTGTTCATGTATCTTTTAGCGAGTCCGTATGGTAGGAAGCCTTTTTTAGCTAATCCTTCTGGAATGCCATCCCATGTGCCATCGCCGATGGTGATCATGATTTTGAGTCTTTCTCTGAGCTCAGTTTTCGATTCAGCAGAGACTTTGGTTTGTACTTTAGCAACATTTGCATTTGCTTTGCTGTTTGCACTTCCATTATTTCCATTGGCCGCAAAGCCAACCATTGCCACTTGTGAAACCGTCATGATGAGCGCCAGTGAAAGTACTAGGCCCGTCTTTACAAATCTTTTCATAATTTTTTCACTCCTATTCGTCAATATGTTTTTCGTCAGTTTTAGAAACAAATATTCTAATGTGCGCACTAAAAAACTATTTGATCGACCTTCGCTATATTATACGGGAGGCACCAGAATTTTCGGTGACAAAAACCGAGGATATTGATTTTTGTAATCTTATTGAAATATTTCAGTTTTTGTGAAAATATTTGATATGTCACTATAACTTTAGGATATAATAAAGAATAGCATTATAATCTCGACACAAATTCATATCATTATAGGAGGGAACACCATTGAATCTATCGCTTAAAAATATAAAGTTCATGAAGCAAATGATGATGCGGAAAGTTGTTTACTCACTGATCCCCATCACACTAGCCGGCATCTATTTCTTTGGATGGCGTGTGCTCACCTTACTTCTCGTCGTGAATATTTTCGGATGCGCCACAGAATGGATGTTTGTCCGAAAGACGACTAAAAAAATTACAGAGGCTGTTCTTGTCACGAATTTTCTATTTACGTTGACACTGCCACCTAGTACGCCATATTGGATCGCTATCATAGGGATCATATTTGGCGTTTTGTTTGGAAAAATGGTCTTCGGCGGTTTTGGAAAGAACCCTTTCAATCCCGCGCTGGTCGGCCGTGCGTTTATTTACATCAACTTCCCTGATTTCCTCACCATGAGGTGGACAAGACCAGTGGGTGGCGTCCTCGGCGGATTCACCAGTTACACGGGGGAAACCATCGACGCCATTACATCTTCAACGCCGATGCTCATCTATAGGGGTACCGGAGAACAGCTACCGCTTTTAGATGTTTTGCTTGGCAATATTGCAGGCTCAATCGGCGAAACAAGTGCGCTACTCATCATACTGGCGGGCATTTACCTCATCTACACGAAAACAGCGGCAAAAGAAACCATCTTCTCCGTGCTCATCGGATTTTTAGGCATGAGCAGCGTTTTCTATTTCGCAGGCTTCGAACAAGTGCTCAATCCAATTTACGGCCTACTTTCAGGCGGCATCCTGTTTGGCGCAGTGTTCATGGCCACTGACCCTATTTCCTCGCCTAAGACGTTCGAGGGGCGTATCGCCTACGGTTTGCTGATCGGCATCGTGACCGTGGTCATCAGAGGGTTTGCACTTTTTGCCGGCGGAATCATGTTCGCCATCCTTATCGGCAACACTTTTGCGCCGATCTTCGATGAAATCGTAAACGAGATCAAGTCGAGCAAAAAAGCGAAGCTGGCAAAGGAGGTCAAAAATGGCTAGAAAAAAACAGATCCTCTATCCAGTCGTATTCATGATTCTACTTACTGCCGTCTACACTTTTGTTTTGGCTTTCATCAATGAGAGCACAGTGGACATCATCGCAGCCCAAGAAGCGCTCAGAGTGAAACGCTCCGTATTATATGTACTGGATCTGCCATCAGATGGCAGTGCAGATGCAGTCAATCAGCTTTATGATGCAAAATTGGATACGAAACCTTTTGGTGACGATTCCTACTATATATATAAAGAGGATGGCATGGTCGTCGGGTATGCATTCCCATACATCGGCAAAGGGCTATGGGGCAGCATCTCAGGTTATATGGCTATTTCAGCCGATTTAAAGACCATCTTGGGTGTGGATTTTGTGGCGCACTCAGAAACACCGGGACTCGGTGGACGGATCGACGAAGAATGGTTCAAGGTCCAGTTCAGAGGTGTTCCAGTTGCTGAGGCCGAATCCTTGATCTTCTTCCCTTCCGACGGTGGCAACATCGACGCGATTACAGGCGCAACATCGACGTCTGAAGCTGTCAGAAAAATCATCAATGGTTTTGTCGGAGAAATTCTCGACTTCGCAAAGGAGGCTAATCTATGAATGAACTGATCCGCGTTTTCAAAGCCGGTATATTTAAAGACAACCCCGTATTCAGACAGATTCTCGGCATCTGTTCGTCACTGGCGGTCACGAATCTTCTTGTGAACTCGTTCGTTATGGGGGTTGGCCTCATGTTCGTCACTGCATTTTCAAGCCTTACAGTATCTGTAGTGAGAATGTTCACACCAAAGCATATTCGTATGATGGTACAAACGCTCATTATTTCAGCGTACGTCATCATCCTCGATATATTCCTTAAAGCTTATTTCCCAGCGCTTTCCAAATCGCTCGGACCATATGTCGGCCTAATCATCACGAACTGTATCATCATGGGCCGCGCAGAAGCGTTTGCGCAAAACAATAAACCTTTCATCTCTTTCTTCGATGGCCTCATCATGGGCTTAGGCTATACGCTAGTCCTAATGGCGG
>DMYC01000221.1 GCA_003482695.1 Clostridiales bacterium UBA8960 | reverse complement strand
TCTTTAGTCTTCTCTTGACCTACATACTCACTTATAAGTCTCGGACGAATGCCATGTTCGCTATGAACGTCCTCTTCAGTGAGTTTAGGTGTGATAAAACGCTCCATTGATCCTCCAAATGTTAAAACATCAGTTTCTTAAGGGATGCTTTAATGATTTCTTCTATTGTCATCGTTTCCATGTCAATCTGCTTTAAGACGCCTTGAGCCTCACTTCTGGTATACCCCAGTGACATTAGTGCATCAAGCGCATCCTTTTGAGTGCCTTGATCCTGAGGTGAGACATGAGCATGCTCATGTGCTTGTAAGGTCATCGTTTGAGGCACTCTGTCCTTCAACTCTAGAACGAGCCTTTCTGCTGTCTTTTTGCCTACACCTTGAGCAGATTGCAGCGCTTTGATGTCTTGTGATGCGATGATGCCAGCTAGTTGTCCATAAGGCATGGATGATAGAATGCCGATGCCGACTTTTGTACCGATGCCACTGACAGACGTTAACATTTGAAACATATTGAGTTCGTCCCTTGATGAAAATCCTACGAGTGAAATCGCATCTTCTCTGACGATCATCTCAGTGTAAACGACCACTTCCTCACCTGGCATCGAAAAATCGGATGCGGAGCCAACTGAGGTATGAATCTTATAGCCAATGCCGTTATTCTCTACTACGACAGAATCACCAAATACATGTATGAGCTTTCCTTTAATAAAATCGATCATAATTCCTCCAAAACCATCCATCGTCCATATCTAGTCTATTATATCACATTCACGCACGAAAAAAGGAGCGAATTTTATCGCTCCTTTAGGCTCTTACATCGTTTCAAGCTTTTACTTGTATCGGTCTTCCGAATAATACTCGTCTTCCTCTTCTTCTTCTACTACTTCTTCAAATTCGACTGCATTTGGGTCGTACTCAGGCATCACGATCGCAAGTACTATATAGATCAGCACCGGTGAGCCCACACCCATAAATAACATGATTAAGAAAATGATTCTGATAATCGTGACGTCTATGTTCAAATACCTAGCTAAACCTGCACAAACACCGGATATTTTACCCTCAGACTCGATTTTACATAATTTTTTCATACTTTGCCTCCTTAATATCTTCCTATTAACTATAATATAAAAGATACAGGTCACAAAATCAAGCTATCTAGCGGATTCTAAACGCATTCTAATCATATCCTAACCTACTCGTTATAACTCGAAGGCATTGTGGATCGCTAAGACCGCTTTTGAATAATCACTTTCCCTGATGACACATGTAATGCTGATGTCCGATGTTGAAATCATATCGATTTCGACATCACTTGAAGCGAGACACTGAAACACTCTTGAGGCAACGCCTGGCGTCGATTTCATACCGACGCCGATGATACATACTTTGGCAACTTCTTCTGTGCCGATTACATCTTCAGCATTCAGTTTCTTGCCAAGTTTTTTTGCGATCGTGAACGCGTGATCAAACTCCTCTTGGGCAACGGTAAATGACAACGTAATTTTATTTTTCTTTACATAATTTTGTGTGATGACATCCACATTGATGTTTTCTTTTGAGATGGTTTCAAATATCTCAGCGATATTTTTTGACGTGTTCTCTATACTTGAAATCGTTATTTTAGCGTTGTTGGTCGTGTGTGCCACACCTCTAACTAGAGCTTGCTCCATTGAATCCTCCTCATCTGTAACATATGTTCCAATCGTGTCTGTAAACGATGAACGCAAATGAATCGGCAAATGATTCTTTGCTGCCATCTCAACGCTTCGAAGGTGAAGTACTTTTGCACCCGCTCCCGCCATTTCCAACATCTCATCGAACGTTATTCTATCAATTTTATGCGCATTTGGGACTAATCTCGGGTCTGCTGTGTATATACCATCGACATCTGTATAGATTTCAACTTCCATAGCACCAAGTGCAACGCCGATTGCAACTGCCGNNACCGCCTCTGCCTAGAGTCGTTATTTCCAAATCCTTAGTAACCCCTTGAAATCCAGCGATAATGACGATCTTACCTTCAGCTAACGCACGTTCTATTTTAGTGGTATCGATCGTCTCAATTTTTGCTTTGTTGTGATTGCTGTCCGTAAAAATGCCAACCTGGGCGCTCGTAAATGATATGGCGTCTTCTCCAAGTGCTTTGATGGCCATTGCCAGCAAGGATATCGATATTTGCTCACCAGTGGCCAATATCATATCAAGCTCTCTGCCGGAAGGCTTATCCATTATTTCCTTAGCGCGATTGACCAAATGATCCGTCATGCCTGCAGGTGCTGAAACGACAACGACGACTTCATGTCCAGAGCGTTTGGCCTTTACCACCTTATCTGCTACGTTTTTTACACATTCCGAATTTGCCATCGATGTGCCACCGTACTTTTGTACTATTATACTCACGAAAAACCTCCTTTCATAATCCTGATATAAAAAACGTCGCCTCCACACAGAAAGCGACGTCATTAAAAGTGTTTCCACTCTCTCATCTTTCATTTCTAGCGAAATGCAGGAATTGGCACCACGCATCGAAAGGGATGCAGGTTGCTGGGCGTCGTAGAGCCTGTTCTCTCGGCCACTCTTGATAAGGGGATATACAGTTGTGCGCGGTGCGGAAAGTTTATTTTAATAGTGATATTAACACATATCATTCTGCCACGCAAGTATAAATATTCAAAAAATCTAATTTAATTATGCACTCATGCGATGTTGGTTTAGAAGGTCGCGTTCGCCCTCTTCCATAAATTGATTTGCATATAGTTCGTAATAATGTCCCTTTTGAGCCATCAATGTCGCATGGTTGCCCTTTTCAATCACTTTGCCTTTTTCTATGACCAAAATCACATCTGCGCTACGGATCGTCGATAAACGATGCGCAATAATGAAACTCGTCCTATTTTCAAGCACGGTATCAATCGCAAACTGAATCTTTGCTTCTGTCTCCGTATCGATTGAGGATGTTGCCTCATCTAGGAAAAACAGTCTAGGTTTCGCGATAATCGCCCTTGCAAATGAGATGAGTTGCTTCTCACCTGTTGACAGCATACCGCCACCTTCTCCAACTTCAGTGTCATAGCCTTTTTCAAGCTTCGCTATGAAATCGTGTGCATTTACGGTCTTCGCTGCTTCATATACTTCTTCATCCGTTGCATCGAGCTTGCCGTAACGTATGTTTTCCATAATCGAACCACTGAATAAATGTGGCGCCTGAAGCACATAGCCAATATTGGCGTGGAGCCAGTTTTGAGAACGTTCTTTATAATCTTTGCCATCGATGAGGATTTCCCCATGTGTTGGTTCATAGAATCGACATGCCAAATTCACGATTGTGCTTTTTCCAGAACCCGTTTCACCAACCAAAGCAACCGTTTGACCCTTTTCAACTTTCAGGTTGAAATCTTTCAGGATATACTCGCCTTCTTTGTAGTAAAAATCCACGTGCTTGAATTCGACTTCACCTTCAAGTGGTTCCCAGTTCTCGATTTTTTGGTCGTAATGATTGCCATATAAGGCAAGCACTTCAGATTGCTCAGTAATCTCTTCTTTTTCGTTGATCAAAGCCATAACCCGCTCTGCAGCAGCTTGTGCACTAATCATTTCAGTGTAAATCCGAGCGAGCTCGAGCACTGGATCGAAAAACTGTCGCGCATATGTGATAAACAGCATCAAAGTACCGTAGGTGATTACACTGTTCATAATGTAGATGCTACCAAAGTA
>DMYC01000265.1 GCA_003482695.1 Clostridiales bacterium UBA8960 | reverse complement strand
TTTTCAGAATATGTCGAATATTCATAGTGAGGGATTAGGAGGTATGGCGATGCAAAACAAGATTGGCGTACGTGTAAGTGAAATTATTGAACTCGATGTTTTTAGTGGCTGCCATGTCATCAGTGGCCATGAAGGCCTAAACCGCGCAGTAACGAAAGTCAATGTCATGGAAGTTCCGGACATCATGCCTTGGCTTCAAGAAGGCGAGTTCTTGATCACCACAGCGTACTCGATAAAAGACAATATCGCCAAACTCGGTGAAATGATTCCTGTGATGCACGAAATCGGCGTTGGAGGGATAGCGATTAAGATGAAGCGCTATATTGAAGAGTTGCCGGATTCCGTCATCGAATTATCAAATGCATTAGGCTTTCCCATTATCAGTGTACCACTGGATGTGTCATTTGGTGATATGATCACTTCGATTCTCACATCCATCGTCAACAATCAAACAGATTTATTGATTAAGATCGATCGATTCAACAACCATCTCAAAGAAATCATGTTAAGAGGCGGTGACCTCAAAGAAATCGCGGAGATGATCCACACGACTGTGGAAGCACCTGTGGCGATTACCGAAGAACTGTTCAACGAGTATGTCATCTGCAGTGACGATTCGATGAAGGACGCATTAGTCCCTTTGGTGGAAGCGATTCAACTCAAGCAAAAAGGCAAGTTGCGCCGCGTTTATAAAAATCAGGGCATCGAAGAGCTCGTCGATGACCTGGGTGGGCAAGAAATCAAGCGACTTATGATTCCGATATACTCCGATGATGTGATTTATGGACACGTGATCATCTGGAACATCGATAAAAAAATCGCTGAAAAGACGCTGTTCATGATAGAGGCAGCCGCTTCGCTCATCGCACTGCACGCCACCAAGAAACTATCCATTTATGAAAATGAAAACAAGCACAAGATAGATTTTATCGAAGAGCTCTTATCGGATCAGGAGAACCAACGATCTAGAGCCGCAGAGAAACTGAACTATTTTGGATTTAATAAAAGCAAGTCGTATGGCGTTCTGATCGCAAAAATCAAAGAATCGACATACGATGCACGGATGACGCCGAACAATGCACAAATTATCAAGCAACAAAGCGCCAAACTCGTCAGCATCGTGGAAAAGATGCACCGCTTTTATAGAGGCGATTTGATCTACGGCAACAAAAGTGACCGCGCCATCTTCTTACTCGGCCTAGATCCGTATCTTACACCGGCTCAAGTGAAGCTCGAGATGGCAAAGTTTACGACAGAACTGCTTAACTATGCTAAGCTGGACGGGTTCGAAGGCAAACTGTTCGTTGGCATGGGGCGTTCGTACAACGAGGTTGCGATGCTTTATAAAAGCAGACAGGAAGCGGAGCGGTCCATTCAAAAGCTAGAAATGGGTACACAGACTCAAAGTCAACTCCATTTTGACGACCTTGGCATCTACCGCATTTTATCAAATGAGGTGGTACAACCGGAGCTTGTGCAGTTCTTCAATGAAGTGCTTGGCGACATCGTCAAGTACGACCGTGAAAAAGACGCAGAACTTCTCAATACACTTAAAATGTATTACAAGTGCGGTTGTAACCTGAAAAAGGTCTCTGAAGAAATGTACACCCATTACAATACGGTTATTTATAGGATGCAGCGGATCAAGGAAATCGGAAAAATCGACTTAAGTGACCAAAACGTATCACTTAACGTACACATCGCAGTTAAAATATTGGATGTCATCAACCTGGACACCATTAAGTAAGGAGACGTTATGCGTGCCATTGCCATCGCATCCGATTTATATGATCTAATAAACCTTGAGAAGCGATTTGAAGGTCGAATTCATTCCATTTTCAGTGAAGTGATCAACGTTCTATCCGGTTCAGATGAGTTGATCACCATCATTTCAGAGCAAAAATCCCTTGCACCGATGTGTTTACAGGTGAATTTTTCAGGGTGTGACACGAAAAAACTCGTGTCGGACGACAAAGTGATCTTCACTTCATCCGGGATACAAATTCCCAGACTTCGGTTAAAGATCGCTTTTGACAATATGACAGTGTGGCAACCGGATACAGAAACAAAGGGGCTTGTTTACAGTAGAGCGCTTATGAACGAGAGGGTTTTATCGCTTCGAAAGAGCATGCTTGAAGGTGGTGCAGGTGCTGGGCTTCTTCCACTCATCTCAACGATGGACCATATTTATGGTGTACCCGAATCAGATGCACCCATAAAACTCGATTCGAATAACTACTGTGATTTTATCGAAGAGGTTTTCATCGCGATCATCGACCTCATAGACCGTCAAAATTACGATGGGGTTTTGCCTTTGCTACCGAGGTTCATAGGCTTTGGTCCTGGACTTACACCTTCCACTGACGATTTTCTCATGGGACTCGTCATGACGCTTTACTATTTTGAGACGATCACGGGCGATCAAAGCAAACTTGTAGAGAAGTTTGCCAAAGATTTGTTCACCGCATCCGTTGGGCGGACGACGACTGTCAGTGAGGCGATGCTCAAAAATGCATCAAAAGGACGTGTGGCATCCACACATCGTGCACTTATCCAATCACTGTTTGATCGTGAGGTACAAACGATCCAAAATGCAACAAATGAAGTCCTTAAAAATGGCTCTACATCGGGCACGGATTTTCTGCTTGGCGTGTATTGCGCACAGATGCTGTTGCTTAGACGCAATCTTTGAAACAAAGGAGGCAATAAATGGTTTTGTATGAAATCAGAAAAAACGCCTACTACGATTCAGTAACACTGATGTTGATTTCGAAGGAAATCAAAGCACTCGATGGTGTTACGGAAGTACTCGTCGGTATGGCGACTGAACTGAACAAGGAGCTTGCGGGCAATCTTTCCCTTGGCAGTGAAACACTGGACGAACTTTCACCAAACGATTTCTTCATCGCAGCGGATGTGGAAAATAGTGAAGTGATGGACCTCGTCGTGGAAACGGTCAACACATTGTTGACACAGAAAAAAGCAAATACAGATAGCGTTTATCGACCGGTGACGATCAAAGCGGCACTCGAGATGGTCCCTGACGCAAATATGGCAGTCGTCTCAGTGGCGGGACAATACGCAGAAGATGAAGTCGATAGATTGCTGGATGAAAATATTCACGTCATGCTTTTTTCTGATAACGTCTCTGTGGCAGCGGAAAAAAGACTTAAGGAAAAAGCGGTTGAAAAAGGGCTACTCATGATGGGGCCGGATTGTGGCACAGCGATTATCAACGGCATACCTCTTGCATTTGCAAACGTCGTCAGCAGAGGCCCAATCGGCATCATAGGTGCTTCGGGCACAGGCACGCAAGAAGTGTCGACGCTCATCGACCAACTCGGATCAGGATGTTCACAAGTCATCGGTACCGGTGGACGTGACCTCAAATCCGAAATTGGCGGACTCATGATGCTTCAGTCTATGGATGCGCTTATCGCAGATCCGGAGACGAAAGTCATCGTACTGATCTCAAAACCGCCATCACCTGAAGTTGCAGAAAAAATACTGAAAAAAGTTAAAGAAACGGATAAGCCTGTGGTCGTCGATTTTATCGGTGGCGATCTGACGATGATCAGAAATTCTGGTGCAGTCCCTTGCTTGACGCTTGAAGATACAGCATATAAGGCCGTTGCACTGGCAAATGGTAAAGCGCCTGAAGATTTCCTAGGTTTTGAGCTTTCTGATGCGGAAATCGATGCACTTGTCAAAACATCTGTCGCTAAATTAAAACCTGAGCAGAAGTTCCTCAGAGGCCTTTATACGGGCGGAACACTTGCGGATGAAGCGATGAAGCTCCTTGGACCATCCATGGGTGCGATTTATTCGAACATCCCGCTACAGCCCGAGTACATGATGGACAACCTCGATGTTAAAGGGAAGCATACGTGTCTCGACCTCGGTGAAGATCAGTTCACGGTTGGTAGACCACACCCGATGATCGATCCATCCACACGCACGGAGCGCATGCTTAAAGACATCGATGACACGGTTGCAGTTGCACTGCTTGATGTCGTCATCGGTTACGGCTCGCATGAAAATCCAGCTGGCGAAGTCGCTCAGGCGATTCAAACGCTGAATAAAACGCTTAAGAATGAAGTGATTTATGTGGCATCCATTACGGGTACTTCTAAAGACCCACAAGATATGGCTGCATCAAAAGCAGATCTTGAAAGTGTTGGCGTCATCGTGATGCCATCCAATGCACAAGCGGTGAGACTCACTGGCAAATTGATGGCTGAAATCGGATAAAAAAGGAGGCGTTAAGATGAATCGAATCAATCACTTGTTTAAACAAGATCTAAAAGTCATTAACATGGGCCTCGAATCTTTTTATGACGATTTGAAAGCCCAAGATGTTGAAGTGGTTCAAATGAACTGGAGACCTAGAGCAGGCGGCAATCCTAAAATGCTCGATTTGCTCAAACGATTAACGATTAAAAAGTAGAGGAGATGATCTGGTGCAAGAACTTATCAATAAAGCCAATATTGAAGCGCTCGAAAGGCTTCAAAAAGCAAAACCAACACTTGTTGGTATCGGTGTAGCCCTTGACAATATCCCTGGCATGACACCTAAGACGATTCTACACGCTGGTCCACCAATCACTTGGGACCGTATGAGTGGCCCACTTAGAGGCGCGATTATCGGTGGACTTATATATGAAGGTCTGGCTAGCAATGAAGAAGAAGCTATAAAACTTGCCGAGTCGGGCGAAATTACGTTTGATTCATGTCACCACCATGATGCGGTTGGTCCTATGGCCGGTGTCACAACAGCGAGCATGCCTGTTTTTATCATTAAGAATGAAACGTTTGGAAACTATGCGTATTGTACGCTTAATGAGGGTCTCGGCAAAGTGCTTCGTTACGGCGCTTATGGAGAGGAAGTCATCACGCGTTTAAGATGGATGGAAAAAACATTGGCACCCGTACTAAAGGCTGCAATTGAACTTAAAGGGCCGATCGATCTTAAGACGATGATCGCTCAAGTGGTTCAAATGGGCGATGAAGGCCATAACAGAAACAAGGCGGGTACGTCGCTTTTCATCAGAGAGGTTGCGCCTTATATCGTGTTGACTGAATATTCAAATGAGGAAAAATCGGAAGTGCTTAAATTCATGCACTCAAATGACCATTTCTTCTTGAACCTCACAATGCCTGCACAAAAGAGTGCGCTTGATCCGCTCAAAGGTATACCGAATTCGTCGATCGTTTACGGTATGGCGAGAAATGGCACTGATTTCGGCATCCGCGTCTCTGGTCTTGGTGAACAGTGGTTTACTGGACCGGCTGCGATCATCGATGGACTTTTCTTCCCAGGCTTTACGAAGGATGATGCAAATCCGGATATCGGCGATTCGGTTATCACTGAAACTTCCGGTATCGGTGGCTTCGCAATGGGAACCGCACCGGCGATCGTTCAGTTCGTAGGTGGTACGCCGCAAGATGCCATTAATTACACGACGATGATGTATGAAATCACGGAAGGTGAAAATGAGGCTTACAAGATGCCTGCCATGAACTTTAGAGGCACACCGACGGGCATCGACATCAGAAAAGTCATCGAAACACAAATTTTACCGATTATCAACACTGGAATCGCGCATAAAGATGCAGGCGTAGGTCAAGTCGGCGCAGGTCTTGTAAGACCACCGATGAAATGTTTTGAAGATGCGCTTGAAGCTTTTGTGAATATGATGGAAAAATAGGGTATATTATAAAACGATGAAAATTGTAGGAGGACATTATGAATTTCTGGAACAATATTAAAATGTATGATTTAACACAAAATACGAGCCACTTGACACCGCCATGGCCAACATACGAGCCACTTCAAGTGAAATTCTTTAAAAGACTTTCTCCAAATGGCGCTAATGGTCAACTTATTACCACATCAAACCACGTTGGAACACATCTTGATGGACCGCTTCACTTTGATACAGCGGGTAGAGACATCGCTTCACTTGAGCTTGAAAAGCTTTGTGGACCTGGCGTCGTCGTCGATTTATCGGATCAAGCTGAAGATTTCGGCATCTATACACCAAAAGACATCACGGATAGAGTTGAAGTTAAAAAAGGCGATATCCTGATCATCAACAC
>DMYC01000094.1 GCA_003482695.1 Clostridiales bacterium UBA8960 | reverse complement strand
ACTTTTGTTCCGACAGGCAATGTATGTAAACGAATGCCTTCAGTCGTTATATTTTCCGCAAACTTGCCACTGCAAAGACCTAAGACGCCATTGCGCGTCATTTTATCGATGCTCTCTTGTGCAAGCAAGCTCACTTGCCTGTGCCATTTACCTGCATGTGCATCGCCTACGAGGCCATGGTCCACTTCAAACTGGCCAGATGTAATTGAATCTTTGATGACGCCTTTTTCTTTGCTGATGTTTATAGCGACTACTTTACCTGTCAATTCGTTAATACTCAATGCCTTCGCCCTCCCTGATGTATGTGCCTGATTTGCCTCCTGTTTTATAAATGAGTCTGATGTCGCCGATCACCATGCTTTTGTCCACTGCTTTACACATATCGTAAATCGTCATTGCAGCAACACTTACAGCCACGAGCGCCTCCATTTCAACCCCGGTTTTACCGTACATTTTAACTTGAGACTCGATTAGGATTTTGTCTTCCAATATTTCAAAACTGAGGTTGACTCCAGTCAACATCAGTTGATGGCACATTGGAATGATGTTGCTCGTCTGTTTTGCGCCTAAAATCCCTGCAATTTGTGCCACACCAAGAACATCCCCTTTTTTGACACCGCCTTCTTTGATGAGTTCGATCGTCGGCGTGCTCATCGAAATGCTTCCACGTGCCGCTGCTCTTCTAAACGTATCTTCTTTTTCACTGACTTCCACCATGTGCGCTCTGCCATCTGAATTAAAATGCGTCAAATCATTTTCACGTTCCATAAGCTCCTCCTCTTATCCACCTACTTCAACCATATTTCTCGTCATTACATGACCTTCTTCGATCTGATGTTCTTCAGGTTTCTCAAATACAGTTCTTCTTAAGGTATGTTCCAAGAGTGCGATCGATTTTATGAGTGGCCTTAAAGCAATTTCTTCGTTTGAATGAAGACATTGTTTTAGAAAACCTTCTGATGTGATCCTTACCCTGTTGCACATATCACAAAACTTGCATGATATTGGGCTGATGAGCCCGACTTTCCCTTTACCCCCCGGCAATTTGTAATAAGTCGCTGGAGAACTCGGGTCTTTTGATATCGTAGGAATCAGCTCAGGCATGCGTTCCAAAACGATTTTGTTCGACACGAACTGAGATTTGTTCCACTTCGCAACTTCTCCGATAGGCATGAGTTCAATAAAACGCACATCAATCTCATCATCCATCGTCAAGGCGACAAAATCCTGTATTTCGTCGTCATTGAATCCATTGATTAACACGACATTGAGTTTTATAGGTGTCAACCCGTGTCGTTTTGCGGCATCGATTCCTGCGATGACTTTGCTGAGGTCTCCACCACGCGTCATTTCTTTGAATCTAGCGGGATTTAGCGAATCTAAACTGATATTGACTCGTCTTAGGCCCGCCTTTTTAAGATCTTCTGCCATCCCTGAAAGCAAGATGCCATTTGTCGTCATCGTCACTTCTCTGACGCTATCAAGTCGGCTCAACATGCTGACGAGATTCACGATTCCAGGTCTGACAAGCGGTTCACCACCAGTGATTCTTATTTTATCAACGCCCATTTGAGACATTGTTTCCACCACTTGTGTAATTTCTTCATACGTTAGAATATCGTCGTGTCTTACTTTCTCGATCCCCTCTTCAGGCATGCAATATTTGCATCTTAAATTGCATTTGTCTGTTACAGAAAGTCTGAGATAATTGATTGTTCTGCCATATTGATCGATCATATTACACCGCCTTATAAAGTGTGCCCGGCGATTCTATTGCATAACCTCCAATAGAATCTAAAGTGTCTTTAAACCATTTGGATTTTAAAAGTGATATGAAAAAAGTCACACGTGGATCGTCAAGGGACGAATCGCGTATGATAAAGTCATAATGCTCAAAACCAATTGAAATAAAATCGAGATCCATGTGTTGCGCTGCTGAGTAAATGCCAAGACCTGCATCAGCGCCTTCATTTGCAACCGATATAGCGACTGCCATATGCGTGGTGACTTCTCTTGAGTAGCCGTAGATGTCACGAGGATCGATGCCAAGACGACTGAGTTCAAAATCAAGCAGTTGCCTCGTACCTGCACCTCTTTGCCTATTCACAAAAGCGACATCTTCACGCGTCAAGTCTTTTAGGGACGTAATCTGCTTTGGATTGCCTTTCTTTACGATGATACCCTGTTCTCGTTTAACCCCTTCAATAATTGTCATGTTCTCGCCTTTAAAAAATTGATTGGGCAGGTGCTTGTTATACTGGCCTGTCTGCTCGTCAATCAGGTGTACCGGCGCAATATGTGTCACGTTTTTCTTTAGTGCGATAATACCACCCATACTGCCAAAATGAGTCGAAGCGATCGGCATTTTATCCGCCAGAAAATCGAGAAGCAAATCATGGCTTCCATTAATGACCAGTTTCTCTTTAATCGTTTTGATGGGACTTATCAACGTCACAATTTGTGTCGACTCACTTTCCATCCCCTCAACTTCTCTTGGGATGACCAGTATCGCATCCGCTTTGACGAGGCTCATCGTCGAACCCGCACCGCGACTGAGTGGTGTGGCGATGAGTTTCTCGCCGATATAACCAAGCTGCATCCGCACATATTCTTCGTGCTTAAGGTTTGATACGATGCGTTGTGTGAGGCTCACTTCCATTTTACAACGTTCGTGATTATCGGAACTGTAACTTGGATTCAAATCCGTTAAAAGTGGTCTCACGAAAACGTCGAAAGTGAAAAATGAAGAAACCGGATAACCAGGTAAGCCGATAAAGGGCTTGCCGTTTATTTCGCCAAGTATAGTCGGTTTGCCAGGTTTCATCGCCACGCCGTGTACGATGATGCGTCCAAGTTCCGAGAGGACATCGACTGTAAAATCTTTTGATCCGGCAGATGAACCCGCAATCGTCATAACGATGTCATTTTCCTCGACCGCTTTTTCAACGGCAGCTTTTAAAAGTTCATAATCATCGCTAACTGGGGCATAAATGGTTGCAGCCGCACCATACTGGTGGGCATAGGCTTCGAAAACACCTGAACTCGAATCAAGGATTTTGCCATGAGCAAGCTCAGAAAGACGTTGAACGATTTCACTACCAGTCGGTAAAATGCCCAATCTGGGCTTCGAGTACACACATACTTCTTCGATTCCAGCACTCATTAGAGCGCCTAAATCAAGTGGACGTATGACGTGATTCGAAGGCAGTACCATTTCACCTTTTATAATATCTTCCCCTATTTGCCTGATATGTTGCCATGGATATGATGGAACCATGATTTCGATCACGCCATTTTCTATCGGAATGACCTCTTCTATCATTATAACACTATCTGTGCCCTTTGGCAGTGGATTACCTGTGTTGATATACTGAAAATCAGTTGAATCAAAGAGCCTTTTGGGCGTCCGTTCAGAAGCGGTTTGTGTAATCTCGGAATTCACTGCGATGCCATCCATCGCTGCCGAATGAAAATCAGGTGACGATTTCTTGGCGATCACGGCTTCTGCCGTTTTTCGACCTGATGCCTCTTTTAGCTTCACCATTTCGCGCCTAAAATTTAGTTCGACTTGACTGTGAAACAAGGCGATGGCTTTTTCAACTGGTAGATTGCCGATAAATACATTATTCATAGGTGTCTTCTCCTAATTGATGTGCGTTTTTAAGTAGATGTACGGTTACGTTTGATCCTTCAAGTAGACCTTCCTCGTCTCTTGATAGCCTTATATACCCGTCTGCTTTTGAAAGAAGCGAAATCATACCCGATTTGGCATGAATCGGATAGGCGATATATCCTTTTAAAGCGTTATCATATTTTAAAGACACCATAACGAACATATCACGTCCTGGTGCACCGTGTACTCGACGTTCAAGTGTCGCTGTTACAGAAAATGGCATATCACGATTTCCGGTAAGTGCATTGAAATAAGGAACAACGACAAGGTTGTATAGAAGTAGTGCAGCAGAAGGATGACCTGGTAAGCCGAATATAAGTTTGCCATCGACTTTTCCAATTATGGTTGGTTTTCCTGGCTTAATGGCGAGACCATGCACAAGCAACTCGCTGCTTTGGTCACTCATGATCACTTTCATCGTATAGTCTTTAGCACCAACGGAACTGCCTCCTGAAAAAATAACCGTATCCGATACGCTTAACGCTTCATCAAACGCGCGTTTCAGCGCCTCGAAATCATCACCAATCAAATCGTGCCCTGTAACTGTGACGCCTTGCCTAATGAGTGATGCAACAAGTGCGTTTCCATTGATGTCGCGAATTTTACCTGCGCAATAAGGCGCATCTACAGCTATGATCTCATCACCGGTTGAAATGACTGCTGCACGCAGTTTTCTAAAAACCGTTAATTCAGAGACGCCAAGGCCTGCAAGAAGACCAACATCATAAGCAGACAGTTTCCTCCCAGCTCGATATAGACGTTCACCTTTTCGCATGTCATCGCCTATGAATGTCATGTTTTCACCATGGTGGATCGGGTGTTTTACCAGTATGGTCTGTGCATCCAATCGCTCACAGTATTCTATCATGACGACGCCATCTGCACCTTCGGGTACTTCACCACCTGTAGGCACATATACAGCTTCACCTGTATGTATGACATGATTTGATTGCTTGCCCATTACAGATTCGCCCACAACCTTCATCATGCTTGGCATACCTTCGGATGCGCCTTGTACATCCCCAGCCACAACAGCGTATCCATCTACAGTGGAGCGATTGAAATCCGGTAAGTCGATCGGTGCATATACGGGCTTGCCAACGATTCGGTCGACAGCCTCATTAAGCAAAACGGTTTCAAGTTCGATTCCACCTGGAACGGAATCGTCGATTAATTTTAATGCTTCGTCTAATGTCATTACGTCAAAAAAATCCACTTAAAACCTCCATTTAGGTACTAGGTGTCGCACATTCAGCGTCATCGCCTATGAGAATTTGTATGCCGTGATACAAAGGTTTTAATATATATTCAAGCGATTCACGAACCGCTTTCGGGCTACCTGGTAGATTAACGATTATGGTTTCACCTCTAATGCCTGCATACCCTCTCGAGAGCATCCCCTTCGGTGTGATTTGAAGGCTGTTGTATCGAATCGCTTCAGCGATGCCGGGTGCAGCGCGTTCTACGACGGCTTTCGTCGCCTCAGGCGTCACATCTCTTTTGCTGAATCCTGTGCCTCCTGTTGTGAGGATCAAGTGCACACGCTCAACATCGGCCAGTCTAATCATTTCATTCGACAGCGCTTCACGCTCATCTGGGACAATTTTGAGGCTGACGACTTCATATCCCGCATCGGTTACCATCTCTTTGATGACTAATCCGCTCAAATCTTCCCGTTCACCTTTAGATCCTTTATCGCTTGCTGTGATGATTCCAACTTTATACATAAGTGACGCCCCTCTCTTTTTGTGTCGTTACAGGTTTAAGCACTTTGAGCTTGTGCACTTTGTTTTGTTCCATCTTGCCATTTTGAAGGACAAGGACACACTCGCAAAGTCTCTCTATTTGTGGTCTGTTATGAGAGATCATGATCGCAGTCATGCCATGAAGGGTGTTGCGCCTTATTATGGTGTTTTCGATCGTTTCAATCGTTTCTGAGTCTATGCTGGCCGTCGGCTCGTCGAGAAGCAGAACACTTGGTTCAAATACTAGCGCTCTCGCCAGCGCAGTCTTTTGCGCTTCGCCACCGGATAGCTGAGTGGCATTTTGATGGGCTTGTGCTTCTAGTCCCAATTCTGAGACAAGCGCATCGACCCGATTTTTTATCTCCACCTCTGAAACCCCTCTTAACTTGAGGGGGTATGCGATGTTTTCCCAAACGGAAGCTTGCATCATATAAGGCGTTTGGCTTAAATAAGTGATTCTTTTTAACAGCGATCTATCTTTTCTGATGGAGGTGCCATCGTAAATGACATCTCCGGTATATTTCAAATCGATGCCAGCCAAAATCCTGAGCAAAGTCGTTTTGCCAGAACCATTTGAACCGACAAGTCCAATGATGGTTCCACTTTGAATTTCAAATGCATCTAGGTTCAGAATGCATTTGTGGCTATAAAATTTGTCGATTTTCGATACGCTTATTCTCATATGCGGCCTACTTTCCGTCCATGTATCTGTAAAGCACCGAATTAACTGAAAAGGCGATCAGCAGTAGCACGATGCCCATTGCGATAGCGGCGTTATAATTTCCCATGCTGTTGTTCATCGCGATGTAAGTCGTCATGACGCGTGTGTGTCCTTTGATATTGCCTCCGACGATCATGACAGCCCCAACTTCTGAGACCGCTCTGCCGAAACCGGATACTATCGCAATCAGCAGGGTGATTTTAAGCTCCCTCATCAAGAGCCAAATAAGCTGAATGCGGTTTGCACCAAGTGTGAGGCCGATTTCCCGCACGGACTGTCCATTGTCTTTGGCCTGGTTAAACACGATACCCGTTATGATCGGCGTGATGAGAACCGTTTGGGCGATCACCATGGCTGCAGGTGTAAATATAAGTTCAAAGGGACCAAATGGACCATTTCTAGAAAGCATCATCGCAACGACCAAACCGATGACCACTGGTGGAAGACTCATTAAAGTGTATAACAAACGCGTAAAAGATTTCTTGAATTTAAAATCCTTTATGCCCAATACGAGGCCAAGTGGAATGCCCACGAGGGACGATAGGAACGTCGATGTCAATGACAACCCGATCGACAGGAAAATAATGCCGTACACTTCGGTATCAAATCCAATGAGTAATTTTATCGCACCTTTAAAACTCTCTATAAACAAATTCAAATGGCATGACCTCGCTTCTTATTTTGCATTTGGGAAAAACAGTGGGCTTCCATACGTCTCGACGCCAAACGTTCCAATAAGCGTCTGGGTCTCCTCAGAAAGAAGCCACTTGATAAAAGCTTCAGCGCCGCTTTGATTAATCAGGTCATTTTTACTCGGATTTACGGCGATTACGCCATAATTATTTAAAAGTGAGGCATCTCCTTCGAAGACGATTTCAAGGTCAAGCTGTGTCTTCATCGAATAATACGTCGCTCTATCGGTCAACGTAAACCCTTGAAGTTCATTTGTCATCTGAAGCACGTCGCCCATGCCTTTTCCGGCAGAGATATACCAATCGCCTACAGGTTGCTCTGACCAAAGTTGAAGCTCTTTCTTATGTGTGCCTGAGTCATCGCCTCTGGATATAAACTTATATGCGTTTTTTGAAATTATACTGAATGCTTCTTCAATCGAAGAACTTTGCTTCACTACTTCGCTATTCAGAGGGCCAACGAGGATGAAATCATTATACATCACGTCGAATCTTTCTAAACCATGACCTTCCTGTACAAAAATCATCTCATCCGACTTCGAATGCACCAACAACACATCCGCATCGCCATCGCGTCCAAGCTTAAGCGCAGCACCAGTGCCAACTGCCACCACTCTAACCTCTATGCCTGATTCAGCTTCAAATTTCGGTAAAATGGCATCTAATAGCCCACTGTCTTGTGTGCTTGTAGTCGTGGCCAACACGATATGTTTTTGAGTGTCGCCAAGTCCCCTTATAAAAAATATTGCCACACCTACAATAACGAGTACGCATAATAATAATGTCATGCCTAACTTTCGAGTCATCCTTTAACCTCCGTCATTTTAACTGTCTATACACCTGTATGTATTACAAATTCTTAACACCGATATCATTATTATACATGATTATCGCATGTAAAACTAACTGAAAATTCGGAAATATAACGCATTTTTTCGCAAGAAATTTGTAATTTTTGCATTAATAACACGACTATGTTAAAATAGTGACCATAATATAAGGATTGTGAGGCGAACGATGGCTATAGAACTCAGTAAACCCTATGAAAAGCCGTTAGGTTTTGAGACGGATTATATGAAAATTCTCTACTATGATTTTACCTCTGCGTATAATGGTGCGTATAACTCATTTCAGTATACGCGTGTCTGCACGATCGAAAGTGGCATCAAGCATGTGAAAATAAACGACGGCAACGAGTTTACCTATCGGCCAAATGAATTCATCATCTTACCACCCGATTCAACGGTGCATATGGACATCAATACGCCGACTGTTGCGATTGTTTACGAAATAAGCGATCGCCTGATTGAGGATACCATCAATAAACTTGAGTATCAATTTGACACCCCCGTTGAAGTCAACAAGCACCTGATAGATCGTCTACGCTACTCCAGTGAAGTGAAGGGGCAATTTGAAAAAATCAACCGGACTTACCGCAGCGCTGACCTTAACAAAGGCTTCTTACTCGACTTGTATTCACAGGAGCTGGTCTACACACTTTTAAAAGATTACAAATTACCTGTTGAAAGCAAAAGGCAGAAAGAGCCCGTCGCTTACGCTGTCCATTATTTTAAGGAGAATTTATACAACCCTTCTGTAACCGTGAAGGAAATCGCTTTTCACCTGAGTTTGTCTCCATCGAATTTAATCGATCAGTTTAAGAAAACGACCGGAATGACGCCAAAAGAGTACCAAAATCTCTTGAAAATCAATAAGGCAAAAGAGGATCTCGCCGTGAAAAACGTATCCGAAGTGGCTTACGATTTAGGTTTTGAGAGCATTTCCTATTTTATAAAGCTCTTTAAACAGATTTGCCATGTCACGCCAAAACAGTATCAATTGCGCCATAAAAAAGCATCCGACCGACATTCGGTGGACGCTCATAAAACGTTTATTGGGAAATAATTAAAGCAGATCATTTGGATCTGCTTTTTCTTGACATTGATGGCAATTATAAATATAATATGGGTTAAAATTAAAAATATGGGGGGTGATGCTTTGAAGGATATTTTGCTGATCACGAATACAGATTCCAGTGAAGGTTTTATTAAAGAGCTCCTGATGAACGCAAAATACAATAAGATTTATAATGCTTATAATTACTCCGATGGCGTAAATCTAGTCGAAGTGCACCCTTTCGATCTCGTCATGATCAACGCGCCTATGCGCACTGAACTTGGCGATAGGCTCGCAAAACACGCCGCTATGAAAAGTACGGCGATGGTGATGTTCATCGCGAGAGAAACGACGTTTAATCAAAGCCATGACGCCCTTTCTAAGCTCGGCGTCATCTGTGTGAAAAAACCCGTTGTTGTCAAACCGTTTCAGCAACTCATAAAGATGCTCGAAACGACGGCGATTCGCACGCGTTCACTCGCTGCCGGTGGTGGCGTATCCATGAACGAGATGGACGATATCCGAATGACTGAAGTGGCCAAATGGCACTTGATTAGCCGTTTTAACATGAGCGAATCGCAAGCGTCACGTGTTTTCGAGCAGTTTATCTTAGACTCTGGTTTATCGCGCGTTTATGCAAGTGAGCAAGTGATCGATGGCGCGATAAATGAAGGCTATTTCACTTAATCAGTTGTTCTCGAATTCCCAATTGCTCAAGCAGTCGAAAAATGCGTTTTCTTCACAAGCCGGGCCTTCGCAGTTTTCCGTAAACTGGATCATGCATGTTTGGATGGACATGCAGTACTGGTCCATGGTGTTGGCGACGATTTTTGCATGGGCGATGGCTTCGACCACCGTTTTTGCGCCTGTGACGACGTCTCCTGAGGCGAAAGTGCCTGGTTTTGTGGTGCGTCCTTCATTGTCGGTGACGAGTAGTCCAAGACGTGTGGTGTTGAGTTCAGTTGTATTTTTCACGATATTGTTCCGAGGCGATTGGCTAATGGCGATAATCGC
>DMYC01000302.1 GCA_003482695.1 Clostridiales bacterium UBA8960 | reverse complement strand
GTCTAAAAATAGCACTGGAACAACCAGGAGCAATAAACCGACGATTACAAAAATTGAAACCGAATAGAGAAATGCAAAAAAATCGAACTTGAAAAAATTATACAAAAATAGGTTTTGTGGATTTCCGAACGGTGTGAGGCTACTTCCAATATTGGCACTCAGCGCTTCAAGTACGATTAGTTTATATGGATTGATGCCCACTTTCTTACTCATTGAAATGGTTATGGGTACAACGGTGATCAATGCGACATCATTTGTTATCAACATGCCCAAAACGGCTGTTAGAAGGATCATGAATATCGCTGTTTTTCGTTCGCTATCCGCTCTATTTAACACTGCAACTGCAAGGTAATCCAACAAATGATATTTCTCAAATGTCAGTGAAATCAACATAAGTGTGACTAATATCCCGATTACGTTAAAATCGATTGCCTCTATGTGAAAAACGGCAAAGAATCCTGTGAAGACCGCCAATCCCAGCGATACGAAAAAAACGATCTCTTCAAATAATTTGCTTTTAATTATATTGACCATATATGCACCTGTTAAACCCTATTGCGAAGTCTATTCTTATCAATTGTTCTGGAATATAGGAGACCAGAGACGATAGCAGTAAGCGGCAATGTCATGAGTATACCTAAACTTCCGATCAAAGCCTGAAGAATTTCGATTATGACCATTTCTCGATTCATCAAATCCAACATGGACGGGTTATAAGCAATCAGCAGTAAAACGATCGACAACGAACTTCCTATATATGCTAAAACTAACGTATTGGCCATCGTACCCATAATATCTCTGCCAATCGTCATGCCCGAGTTTACCAGTTGAGACCAAGAATTCGCCGCATACTTTTCTTTCATTTCGAACAAGGCGGATGAAATGGACATTGAAACATCCATGATTGCGCCCATGGCGCCAATAACGATTGAACCAAAGAAAATGCCTTTTAGATTGATGGGATTCTCTGGATTCAACAAAATCAAGTAAACTGAGTCTTGGTCAACGACACCTGTCAGTTTAAGGAAATAATCCATAACAAACACCATACCTGCTGAAAATAGCACACCACTTAAGCAACCTATACTTGCGGCTACTGTTTTAATGCTAATACCACTCACGATAATAAGCGTCATGAATATAACGAACACACATACAATCATGGTCCAAATATAAATGTTATATCCAGATAATATAGCTGGAACAAACACGAAAAAAACGGCAAGAATCGTAAAGGTTAATGAAATAAGCGTTTGAAGCCCTTTTGATCTTCCAAAGATTATCAAAAGCACTGCAAAAATAACCCCTAAAATAAGCAAAGCATCCGTTCTCACATAATCTCCAAAAACCCAATTCGTCAAATACGTTTCGTTTTGGAACTCATATAGGATAATTTTATCACCGATACTCACCTCTCGAGGCGATGTGACGAAGTAGCTGTTAAGGCTCTGTACGCCCGTAATTTCGGTACCTTTTTCCGGACCCGACTCCAAATTTGCCCTAAAAATGATATCTCGTATCGTAATCGTAGAATCCGCTCCTATACTTTCAGTTGCCTCTATTACATCGACAATTTCAACAATTTTCGCCCTGACGACCATCATGTCCCCGGAATTGTCAAATGCCGTCATGTTCTTGCTCGCAATTTTATTGCCAAAAAATATGAATAGTACGGATATCATAATAGTCAGCACGTAAATCCAGCTATAATTTTTTTTCTTACTTCTTCCTTTTACAATCACTCTTGCCATAACACACCTTTTCTTCACTTAAAAGCGCAAAAGCTATCGCCTTTGCGCATTCAATCTACAATCTAAATTTTTTAATATCTTCTTTCAATCTCTCAATGTCTCTTAAAAAGTCCTCAATATCATGTTCATGCTCAAGTTCATCATTAAGTATCGTAATTGCCATTTGGTAAGTCGCATGATCTTTGCCGCTTGTAAAATCGGCAATCTCTTCATAACGCTGAATGGCACATCGTTCACCATTTAGGTTTTGCTTCAAAATCTCTTCTATATATGGATCTTCAGGTGCTTCATAAGGGCATCTTGCATGACTTGCCCATAGTGATGGATTCAGTAAAGGTGTTCCTCCCAATTGAAGGATTCTTCCTGCCACGAGTTCAGCATGAGACAATTCTTCGCTTGCATGAAGCAACAATTCGGGTTCAACTTCACTGCGCATCGGACCTTCCATGACCTTAGCGCCTATCCAATACTGATAATACGCCAACCACTCTTCTGCCAACGCTTCATTGAGCATACCTATTAATTGATCCACATCCAGATTTGATATTTCTATCGCTTTCTTACCCATAACGTCCTCCTTTTACAAATTTTTAAACTATTTTAATTATAACCCGCACGCTTGATTAACTCAATGTTATTTTAATATTGAACGAATCTTACTTTTCCTTGCATTTTCTTAAATGAAACTATTTTTAAGCAATAATTTGTTATATAATATTTTGACAGCAATACTTAAGTTTTAACAACTAAATAACCAAAGGAGAATGCGCCTATGCAAAAACGCAAAGTGATCGTCGTGTCAGACACCGCGGACGATTTCGATCCATTGCAAGACTACTTGGCCGTACATCAGATTGAATACGAGCGTCAATCCGCCCTAAGTTCACTTGATGGCAACAATTTTATTGATCATCACGTCATAATAGTAAGCAGTGACGAATTCAACGCATATAGAAATAGCAATAGCATAACTGCCATTAGTGAATTTCTAAAAAGTACATATATAATCGCATACGAACATAGCAACAGCTCAAACTCACTTAAGATGGCGATTCAAAATGGCGCTGCCGACTATTTGACAGTCCCTATTGACGTTGAACTTATCAGTCATAAAATAGCAGCTTACTATAAGATGCTTACTGATCTGCAAGACAGATACACACAAGAACTAAATGCGATTACGTTCAACAATCTTAGTATTGATCCTGTAACAAAGCAAATTGTTTTAAAAGGTAATAGACTTGATCTCACACATAGTGAATTCAACATTTTATACACGCTTGCAAAAAAGCCCAATGAAGTGTTCGATATGGAGTTTCTATTCCAAATGATCACGGGACAAAAAAGTTTAGGCGATTATAACGCTTTGATGACTCATGTTAGCAGACTTAGAAAGAAACTGGCTAAGATAGATGTTAAACATCAATATATTATCACGGTCAGAAACAAGGGTTACAAATTCAATCCATTTGGTTTAAACTCAAACCAATAAAAAAAAAGGGCTCTCTTGCGAGGGCCCTTTCTTAAATTATTGTACTTTTACTTCAACTACATCATAACCCGCATCATCAATCACTTCTATGAGCACAGCATCTTCAATCTCTTGACTCAGCGTCACAACAGCTGTCTTTGTTGCCAGATCAACAGCAACACCATCGATCCCAACCACATCTGACAATGCTTTTTCAACTCTCATTTTACAGTGGTTACAAGACATACCTTCAATTAATAAGGTTTTTTTCATAATTTCCTCCATAACGGTCTACACGAACATCTGCCGTCTTTTTATATTATTTTACTACGATATTAAAGATTTTTCCAGGAACGAAAATTTCTTTTACAATTGTTTTACCTTCTATAAACATTTTGATTTTTTCATCCTCCATCGCCAAGGCTTTTGCCATTTCACCATCTGCGTCAATTGGAATCTGAATTAACCCTCTTACTTTGCCATTGATCTGAACCGCCATTTCAATAACTTCTTCTGTTGTCTTGTTAGGGTCGTATTTAGGCCACTCTTGCTCTGTAATCATGCC
>DMYC01000023.1 GCA_003482695.1 Clostridiales bacterium UBA8960 | reverse complement strand
AGCATGCCGGTCCCAAGACAGTATTCAATAGAAATGCTCATTAAAGCGGTGGATTATTATATTGAACAAACGGGACGTCGAGTGACATTCGAATACGCATTGATCGAGGGCGTCAACGACAGCATGTTACATGCCGAACAATTGGGTGTGTTGCTAAAAGGAAAGCTTGTCCATGTAAATCTGATCCCAGTGAATGAAGTGGTTGAAAAGAGCTATAAACCCACAAAGTCGGATCGAATCAATTCTTTTAAGAATATGCTTGAAAACAAGTATCACATTAATACCACAGTGAGGCGTGAGCTAGGATCCGATATAAATGCCGCTTGTGGGCAACTCCGAAACAGCAAGATGTAAAAATCCGAATTTTCTGATAAAAAATAATTTTAATGTTTTGAAGGAGAATTCGAATTGTACCTAGAATAATACATCAAGTGTTAAATTAAAAGGAGGAGATTAAAATGGTTTCTTTAATTGCAGGCAAAAAAGGTTCTGGAAAGACTAAAGACATCGTTAACAAAGCGAATGAAGAGTTGAATGCATCGAAAGGCAGTATGATTTTTATCGATGATGACAACCGTGCAATGTATGACCTTCATCACGATATCCGTTTTATCAATCTCAGTGAGTTCCCAATTACAAGTGCGTGTGAGTTTTTAGGGTTTATTTGTGGGTTAATCTCCAATAACTATGATATTGAAAAGATTTACATTGATGGTATTATGAACACTGTAAGAGCATCTTCCGATGAATTGACGGAATGGTTTTCTAAAATTGACGACATTTCCACAGCTTTTAGTATAGATTTCCTCATTACATTAAATTATGAAACCGAGATTCCGGAAAACTTGAAAAGGTTTTTGAACTGATTATAGATTAGCTGCATTAAAAAATCCCAATGTCCAGCGGACATGGGATTTTACTTTTTATATAAACTTTTTGCCAAGATACTTCTTGATCGTTTCTTGATCTGTGAAAGCGTCTATGAAAATCTCTGTATCGGTTTCTTCGAAATATACGGTGACTTCTGCATCCCCGTTTTTAAACACTTTCGCGACGGTATCCTCATTTATGTCTCGAACTTTATTTTTGTGATGTTTGATTTTCACGAATTCTTTAACGTAGATTGTGCCAGTTAAGCCGATAATTTTAGTATAACGGTTCATGTTTCCTCCTGTAGTTATTATGTTTTATTATACATCAGTGATACGACCAAGTCATTTAATTTCAGAAAAATGAATAAAAGTTTACGAATTGTATCGAATTATTTAATTTTTTTTATCTCCAGGTTTGATATAATGAATTTGGGTGAGCAATCTGGAAGGAGATAATTTATGAAGCGCAACAAGAGGATTATGGTCTGTGTGACACAGCAAAAATCTTGCGAAAGATTGATTGACTTTGGAGTCAAGCTCGTGTCAGGCGATGCAGATGAGCTTCACGTGATTCATGTTGTTAAGGAAAACTGGAAGTATTTTGGTCAACTCGAGGAAAAAGATGCACTGGACTACTTGTTTGAGGTATCAAAAGCGAATCAAGCCATGTTGACAGTCTTAAAAGCAAAAGATATAGAGAAAGCATTATCTCAGTTTGCAGAAAAGCATGGCATAACGGATGTTATTATGGGTGAATCATTTGAAGGCAGCGAGCAACAAAACATGATCAACCGATTACAGGAGAAAATGCACAAACCCGCTAAGTTTTACGTTGTTCCTGTCCAGTTTGAGGACGAAGCAGAGGTTATAGCGATATAATTAAATATGGTGTGACAACTATTAAGAATTGTTTGATAAACAATTCTTTTTTATATGCCCATAACAAAAATGTTTAAATGCGCGTTTGCGAGGTTATAAAGCAAAAGTGAGGCGGATAAACTCTGCACTTTATAAAAAGGGAGGCTTATAAATGAAAAAGGTACTCAGTATTTTTCTCGTGTTGGTGATGATTCTATCATTATCGACGGTGTCGATGGCTGATGATTCTGTTGTCAAGTTGACAATAGTACATACGAACGACACACATGCACGTATCGAATCTGGAAATGGCATCATGGGATTCGCTAAGATTTCTACTAAAGTAAATGAATTAAGAGCTGAAAACCCTAACTTATTGCTTGTTGATGCAGGCGATACATTCCATGGACAGACAATTGCGACACTCAATAAAGGTGAGTCTGTTGTCAAAGTCATGAATGCAATGATGTTTGATGTTATGGTACCAGGTAACCATGACTTTAATTATGGGCAGGATCGATTACTTGAAATTGAAGCGATGCTTGACTTCCCAATCATTTCGGGAAACATCACCAAAGAAGATGGAACGCCTTATATGGAAGGCATTTACATCAAAGAAATCGGGGGAATAAAAGTAGGATTTTTTGGACTTACTTCACCTGAAACCGCTTATAAGACACACCCAAAAAATGTAGAAGGTCTGACTTTCGAAGATCCAATCAAAGCGGCTAAGGCCATGGTTGAAGAGCTTAAAGGTAAAGTTGATTTAATCGTATGTATTGGTCATATCGGTGAGGATGAAAGCACAGATGTCACATCGAAGATGATTATCAACGAAGTGGACGGTATTGATTTATTTATAGATGGACATTCTCATACAGTTAAGCCTACCGGCGAACTTGTGAAAAATACAATGCTCGTTCAAACAGGGGCTTATGATGCGAATTTAGGTATCGTGGATATTACACTTACAAATGGTGTGGTCACTGCGATATCAGCGAAACTCATCACACTTGAAGATGCAGCTAATTTGGTAGAAGATCCAGCTATTTTAGAGGTTATAGCTGAAATTTCTGCAGAGAACAAATTGATTACTGATGTAAAAGTTGGAACAACTTCCGTTCTTTTAGAAGGTACAAGAGAAGTTGTTAGAGCTGGAGAATCAAACTTAGGTAATTTGATTACTAACGCTATGCTATATGAAACGGGTGCTCAAATTGCCATTACAAATGGCGGTGGCATCAGAGCTTCAATCGATATTGGCGATATTACGATTGGTGATGTTATAACAGTATTGCCTTTTGGCAACTATATTGTAACACTAGATGTCAAAGGTTCCGATCTAATTCTTGCACTTGAAAATGGTTTGACAGACTATCCAGCAGCAAAAGGTGCTTTTCCTCATGTAGCGGGTATTACAGTGACATTTGATCCTGAAAAGCCAGCAATGGAGAGAGTGACAAGCGTTATGTTTAATGGCAAACCACTTGATCCGAATGCCTATTACTCTGTTGCAACAAATGATTTTATGGCTGCTGGTGGCGATCAATACGTTTCACTTGGCGCTTCAACTCAAACGGGACAGTATGCAGCACTTGATGAAGCCTTAATTGAATATCTAAAAGTTGTAAATGCAGCTTCAGTTGGTGTTGAAGGAAGAATAAACGTCTTCGTACCTGCGCCTGTTGAGCCGGAAGTCATTAAGTATACAGTTGTATCAGGTGATGTCCTTTGGAGAATTGCTCAGAAATTCGGAACAACTTGGCAAAAAATTGCAGAAATCAACAAGTTGTCAAATCCGCATTTGATTTTCCCAGGTAATGTGTTTATTATTACATCTGAATAGTTTGGACGATTAAAGTGTATCGTTTAAGAGGTGGAACAGTGTTCCATCTCTTTTTATTTTAAACATTCGCATCATGTGATAAAATAAAGTGTTGAGAATTGTAAATGTAAGCATTAGTTAAGGGGATGAAATGGCATACAATAAATATAGCAGCGCTCTGATAAAAAAGTATGGAGAGAAAGTCTATAAGATACCAATCAATCTCCCGGTCACGTGTCCCAATAGGGACGGGACGATAGGAACAGGCGGCTGTGTGTTTTGTGGTGATGTAGCGGCTGGATTTGAAGCCAGAGAGGCTTCCATGAGTGTAAAGGCTCAACTGGCAAAAAACATAGAAGTGATTCGTCCCAAATATAAAGCGAATCGATTTATCGCGTATTTTCAAAACTATACGAATACTTATATGAAATTGCAGCAGTTTAAAAGTGTCATTATGGAATCGATTGTCGATGATGTGGTAGGCATTAGCATTTCCACCAGACCAGATTGTGTGGCTGAGCCGTATCTTGAGTTTTTAAGCGAAATAAAACGCGACTTTGGTCTTGAAATCGAGATTGAGTTAGGTTTACAATCCATAAACATAAACACACTCGAGAAAATAAATCGTGGACATGGCCTAGCGGCATATATTGATGCCGTTTTAAGGATTAAGAAGCATCAGTTTACCATCTGTACGCACCTTATTGGAAATTTACCGTGGGATACCGAATTTGATTTCTATGAAGCGGCAAAACTTATGAATGTACTTGAAATAGAAGGCGTAAAAATTCATTCACTTTATATACTTAAAAATACGATTTTGGGTAAATGGTATTTGGAAGACAACTTTGAGATGATTTCTTCTGATGAGTATATAGACAGAGTGATACACTTCTTAAGATTGCTGAATCCTGAGATCGTCATTCAAAGGTTGTTTGGAAGATCGCCAGAAGAAGATTCATTGTTCTGTAACTGGGAGAGCAGTTGGCGTAAACTTCATAATCAATTGGAAGCTAAGATGGAAGAAAACGCGTATCATCAAGGTGATTTATATATAAAATAACGTTGTAGTGGGAGGCCTATCATGAATGTCATCAGAGAATGGAAAACTTTATTGATTCCTTATGAACAAGCGGTCGAAGAGTTAAAAGTCAAGTTCAAATCCATCAGAAATCAGTACCGGGAACTTAACGAATATTCGCCGATTGAGTTCGTCATGGGTAGAGTCAAGAAAATTTCGAGCATCATAGAAAAAGCTGAACGCCATAGCATTCCACTTGAATTACTTGAGGAACAAATGGAAGATATCGCAGGCATTCGCATCATGTGTCAGTTTATTGACGATATCTATGAAGTGGTCGATTTGATTCGAGAAAGAAGTGGCAAAGATTTTACAGTATTATATGAGAAAGATTACATCAGAAATCCAAAAGACAGCGGGTATAAAAGTTACCATATTATTATTAAGTACCCTGTTCAGACTGCTCTTGGCACAAAAGAGATTTTGGTCGAACTACAAATTAGAACATTGGCGATGAACTTTTGGGCAACAATTGAACATTCATTAAATTATAAATATAAGTCGCATATACCAGAGGCAATTATCGAACGGTTAAGAAATTCCGCTCTTGCAGCAACAAACCTCGATCAAGAAATGATGGAGATTAGTCGTGAAGTCATCAATGCACAGCTGATGTTTGAAGAAAAGTCGAATACAATACGGGATATCATCTCGAATATTCAACTGTTGTTCTCTCAAGGAAAGGAAATAGAGGCGTTTGATTTCCAGCAAAGATTTGATAACATAAAAAACAATGACAACATGTTCGAATTTGAGCTCTTGTTAAATGAAATCAAGAAAAGCATGCCTCGATACAACAATTTTGATAAGGGCCGTCTGATATGAACAAATGGTTTAGTAAGTCTATTGTAAGTAAGATAAGAGAAGCAATCGACAAATATGATATGATTAAGCCAGGTGATAAAATTTTGGTAGGTGTATCAGGTGGTAAAGACAGTTCAATTCTATTCTATGCGCTTACGCTTTTAAAAAAGTATGGCATATATGATTTCGAAGTAACTGGAATTACTGTTGATCATGGTTTGATTGATCAATTGGCACCATATAAAAGCTTTTGTCAAAACCACGAAATGCGTTTGATCATACATCATGAACATTATGCAATTAAGCTTAGCGAAGAAAGCGAATATGCACCTTGTTATACTTGCTCAAGACTCAGAAAAGGCATCATTAAACGCTACGCACTAGAAAAAGGGTATAATAAAATTGCACTAGGTCATACAAAAGATGATCTCGTCGAGACGTTCATGATGAATATCATCGCGCATGGTAAAATTGGCTCGATTTCACCCGCGTCTATCGTAGAAGAAGGCATTCAAATGATAAGACCACTCGTATTTGTTGATGAAAAAGAAATCATTAAAGCGGTTAAACATCTGGAAATTCCGCTTATGTCAGATGTTTGTACGTTTTCACACGGCCGGTTGAGAAGCCAGTCTGAAAGGTTGATTGAGCAAATTGAATTGACAGTTCCTGATTTTTCAGATAAAGTGATACAGGCACTTAGTCGAGTCGATTGAATTAGTTTTTTTTTGAAATGGGTGTATTATGGCTTTATACGTAATTGGCGACTTACATTTGAGTTTTGGTGCAGATAAACCAATGGAAGTGTTTGGAGAACATTGGGAAGCGCATTATGATAAAATTAAATCGGATTGGCTTTCAAAAGTGGACGAAGACGATTGTGTCATTATTCCCGGTGATGTGTCATGGGCAATAACTTTTGAAGGTGCAAATCAAGATTTATCCTGGCTCAATCAATTGCCAGGAAAAAAAATAATATTTAAGGGCAATCATGATTATTGGTGGGTATCCAAAGCGAAAATGGACGCAAAATATTCAGCGATTCAGTTTGTGCATAATACATATGCAATTTATAAAGATATTGCCATATGTGGCACTAGAGGTTGGATTTGCCCAGGTGAAGATTTCTCGGCAGAAGATGATAAAATATATAAACGTGAACTGATTCGGCTAGAGCTATCCATAAAGCAGGCGGTCGAAGCAGGTTATGAAAAAATAATCGGTGTATTGCATTTCCCTCCAACCAATGAAAAAAAAGAGCCCTCTGGGTTTACAGAAATATTCGAAAAATACGGCGTTGTCGAAGTGGTATATGGTCATATACATGCAAAGAATAATTTTAAGAATGCATTAAATGGCCAATATCGAGGCATCAAGTACAGGTTGACTTCTTGTGATTACCTTGACTTTAAGCTTTTGCGTATGATCGATTAGAATTAGAAAGGCGAGTTTGTTGAAAAAATTAGATGAAAAAGCAATTATTTTACTTTGTGATAGGAGACTTGAGCTCATAGATCACCTTGAGATGGGTCGGTTGAATAAGGAAGAGTTTATAACAGAAAATTATTCGATGATGTCTATGTATCACCATGTGAATTATGTTGTTCGAAGTGTCGAGGAAGGCATCTTAAAGTATCACTACTTTAATACGATGGCAAAAAAACTCATGCTTGATGCAGACGCATGTGAATTTAAAGACCCAAAACAAAGCGGAAAGTTGCGAGACAAGGCATACGATTTGTATTCAAAAAAAGACAAAGTGACCTTGAATTTGTTGGAATATGTTGGTTACAAGTCCATAGAAGCATACTTTATACACATGAATTCAAAGTCATTAGAAGGATTGATTTACGAAATCAGGTTTAATCACCCTCAAAAAGTGGTATTACATTCTAAAGACCGAAAAATTTTATTTAAGTTAAAGGAGGCAAACTGCTTTTTTGATGAACGTAAAGCATCGGTCGTAAATGATTATGTCAATACGAAGATCTATTAAAGGAGGGGGCACTATGGAAAATTTTGATGATATTAGGATTGGGATGACGCTAACGCTACAAAAAAAAGTGGGTATCGATGATACAGCATTACATTATGGCAGCGGTAAGGTCCCCTACCTATTGGCAACAGTGCGCTTGGTTGCATTTATGATTGAGGCAAGTGCTCAATTGATCGATCCGCATCTGCCAGAGGGTTATGGTTCGATTGGACATCATCTTGAAGTGGACCATTTTAAACCGACGATGATCGGGTCAACAGTCACAGTCGAGGTCAAAGTAAGTGCGTTCGAAAAT
>DMYC01000366.1 GCA_003482695.1 Clostridiales bacterium UBA8960 | reverse complement strand
TTATTGCACGATACATTGTGTTTTCAATTTCTTTGCCACCTTCATAGTAGCCAAGGTAATTGTAACGTTGCTGAATGTACTCGATCACTGGAAAAACCCTAACGATATTGAACTCCAAATCTTTCGTTAAGGCTGTAATGCCATTTTGAGCGATAAAACCCAATTGATCAGACGCTTCTACAAGTCCAATCGGCAGATAAATTTCTTTTAATCGATCATAAAGCGCTTGTTGGTATATGCCTGTTTCTTTTGTGTAACTTAAAATATCGCTGCCATTAAATATCAAGACGTTTGGCACTTCATTATATCGCATGACATCATCAAAATAGGCATCGACAATTTTCGAGTTGTATTTGTAATAATTTCCAGGTCTCAAATTGATCGCAAGACCAGCCTCTTTAATCTCGGCAATTTTTTGCGCATCAAATCCTATGCCCATGTCCTCGACCATCGAAGAAAGTTCCTTTTTGGGAACCTTGATGCTTTTGGAATTGTAATCTCTATAGCGTTCGTCTTCAGAATAATAGACATCATCAACCGACCCTTTGAATACGATGGTGTTGATCGACTCGTCAAAAAAAGTATAAAATTCAGCATCATAACGCGCCTTGATATGCGTGACCATCGCTTCAAAAATCGATTGATCGTACGTTCTAACCACTAAATCATATGGGCTGGCTTCCATCTCTAAATGGCGGATGGCTGCATCATCATACTTGTCTTTCCAGTCAAGGTCTGATTTTATGGTTTTAACCAAATCGTATTCGATCGGTTTGCCTTCCATAACCATATTAAAAAGCGTTTCTTCCTTTAGTGCGATGCCTGAGACACCTGCATCCTTAAGCATTTCAAACATTTCACTCGTAGGTATGCCTTGTTGTGTCGCCATGATGGCAAACTCCTCATAGTCAGCCAATATTTCCACACTTTTTGCTTGATTTTCAACTTGAATTCTATTAAATAGCAATATGCCTGTCGCAATTAAACTCACTAGCATAAGAACCAGATATATTTTCTTTTTCACCATTCCCTCCAAAAAACATGTGTCATATCATGAAAAAACCTGCATATAAATATACAGGCATTATGTAGCGTCCTCATATAATCCTAAACTGATCACCAGCGCCTTATCCACTCGCGCCATAACATCATCTTCAAGTTGTCCTAGTTTTTGTATCAATCTTGTTTTGTCAATCGTTCGGACTTGCTCAAGCAACACGACTGAGTCCTTCAATAAACCGACTTGAGAAGCGCCAACTTCCACATGGGTAGGCAATTTCGCTTTAGCGATTTTCGCAGTGATGGCCGCAATAATCACGGTTGGGCTATACTTGTTTCCAATGTTGTTCTGTATAATCAATACAGGCCTTTGTCCACCCTGCTCGGATCCTCTGACAGGTGACAAGTCCGCAAAATAGACATCGCCTCTTTTAATGTTCACGTTCGATAACCACTCCAATCAATCATAGTGGGATTCCTTAACAGGAATCCCTTTGCTACTACAGTATATCATAACACAATTCTTATGATTCTACCACACTGAAGTCATCATTATCCGAGAATAAAATCCACTACATTTAGCGTCTTACCCTCTGACAAATATCTTCTAGGAACGCGCTTGCCGATCATACAAACAATTTCGTAATTGATTGTTCCAAGCATGTTCGCATAATCGTCAATACTAATTCTTTCTCCGTTCATTTCACCAAATAAAGTCACCGTATCGCCAGGTGCTACAGACAACCCATCAACTTCAAGCATGCACTGATCCATACAAATTCTTCCTACGATCGGTTTAACGACGCCGTTTATTATGCCTTTTGCTTTAAAGGTTAAACTTCTGGTAAAACCATCTGCGTAGCCTATGGGAATCGTCGCGATTTGTGTTGGCGCACTTGCTATATATTTCAGGCCGTAACTGACGCCTTCACCCTTTTCGATCATCTTCACTTGAGCGATATTCGCTTTAAGTGACATGACTTCTTTTAACTTCACTTGATCATGATTCACGTCTGGTGATGGGTAAAGACCATACAGCATGATGCCCGCTCTAACCATGTCGAAATTATACTCAGGGCAATCGATGATCGCCGCACTGTTTGAGACGTGCTTAATATTGATCCTAACACCCTTTTGCTCAAGTTTATCAACAACCCATAAAAACTTTTCAACTTGCGCTTTCGTAAACGTCTTGTCTGTTTCATCCGCTGTAGCAAAGTGTGTAAAAATACCTTCAACAAATAGATTCTTCATTTGCGTTATCTCAACGACTTGATTTATCGTTTCTTCTGAAACCGCCATTCCGATTCGTCGCATACCAGTATCGACTTTAATATGGACTTTGAGTGTTTTTCCAAGTTTAGAAGCCCGATCGTTGAATGTTTTTGCCTGTTCTATGGAAAATACGGTTTGAATGATGCCTTTTAGTATCGCTTCATCAATTAAATCGTTTGGCGTATAGCCAAGCACCATTATCTCAGTCTCGCTAAATGCTCTTTTTAGCTGGAGTGCTTCAGACAATGTCGCAACTGCGAAACGATCTGCGCCATGATCAAGTAACGTCTGTCCAATGGCTACTGCACCATGACCATAACCATCTGCTTTGATAACTGCAGAAATCAAAGTTTTAGGATTGGTTACGCGTCTTACTTCTCTTATATTATGTGCAAGATGATCGAGATTAATATCTGCCCATACCGGTCTTGTCAATCTATCCATTATCATTCACTCCATGTCCGTTATTCTGTTTCCTGATTTATATTATACGTTTGTTCTGTACCTATTGCAATTACAAAAGCAATTGCATTTGTGGAAGAATGCGATAAAGACAACTCAAAGCGCACAATACCTTTTGAAAATGATATTTCACCAGCATGTCCTAACATGTTTACGATGGGTTTCCCTAAAGAATCCCTCAAAATTTCGATGTCAGCTAGATTAAACCCTCTGATTCCAGTTCCTAACGCTTTAGAAACAGCTTCCTTTGCTGCAAAGCCAGCAGCGATGGTTTCAACTTTCATTCCCTTTT
>DMYC01000416.1 GCA_003482695.1 Clostridiales bacterium UBA8960 | reverse complement strand
GATTGATGCAGGAGAGGGCAAAGTGTGTCCAAGTCAAGTCTTGAGAAGCAGAGGCATTCATAAAATTGACGTGCTTATTCTATCGCACGCTCATCATGATCACATAGGCGGTGTTCAAGGACTGGTACATTCGATGCAAGTAAAAAAACTATACGTCAATGCATCCACCTATGAAAAAATCATGAGTCTTGATTTATCGGGTGTAGAAAGCCTTGTTGTCGTTTCTGAACCGGTGTCTCTCAATTTTATGGACACGCTCCAGCTGGATATTATTCCTTTGGTTGGGCCATTTTCAAATGTCGACCCAAATGATGACACACTAATTGTTAAAATGGATTATGCTGACGACATAGGTTACTTCTTAGGCGATCTAAGCAAAGGCATGATAGATGTACTTTTAAGTCGGTTTCATGACCCGTCAAAAAAAATTGCATTTATCAAAACACCACACCATGGTTCAAAGACGTCGCTAAGCAAACGATTATACGAAGACTATGGCCTAACTTATGCCGTTACATCTCATGGTACACGTTACAGTTTTCCTAATGCCGATGTAATAGATGTGATTAGGGCCAATCATATCTCACATTTCTCGACATATGAAAATGGTGAAATAGAGATGGTCTATAAAAAATCAAAATTAAAAATTGAAACTTTTTTGTCAATGTCTCCTTTATTAAAACGGATTTTATTGGTAAGATAGGTGAGGAGGTTATAATATGGATTTCATGACATTTTTTAAGCAAATTAAAAGTGGTTCTTTAAATCAGCTCACGTTGATTACCGGCGATGAGTCATATCTTATCGACCATTTGACTAAATATATCTCTGAACATTTTCTATCTGAAACGTATTTGGACTTCAATTTAACAAGTATCGACCATCTTGTTGAGATCGATGAAATCTTGAGCATCGGTATGACGCTTCCTTTTTTTGATGAACGAAGGGTCATCGTCTTTCAAAATAGTGGGCTTTTAAAAAATCTTAAGGACGATCAAGAAGACAAATTTATCAAGCTTATTGGCGATATGCCCAATCACCTTTATCTCGTGTTTTCTGAAAAGGATCTGGATAAACGCAAACGAAGCTATAAGGCTTTATCAAAATCAGCTGATGTGGTCATCGTCGATCGATTAAACAGGCAAGAACTGGTTAAGTGGATCACCAAGCGCTTTAAGACTTATCAAAAGGATGTCGATTTGCATGTTGTGAACTACTTTATTGAGATGATCAACTACCTCGATGCTGACAATAACAAGAACTTATATGATCTTGATAATACGATTCGAATGATGTGTGGCACTCAAGGAAAAATCACTGAAAAAACAGTCAACCAGTATGTCGATATCCCAATTGAGCATAACATCTTCAAATTGATGGATGCCATCAGTACAAGAAAAATGTCTGAGGCCATAACCATACTGAATCATTTTATAGAGAATGGCGAACCTGAAATCAAGATCTTTTTTATGATCAGTCAGCAATTTAGGAACATCTTCAAAATCAAACTCTTGTTGGATGGTGGCCATTCAAGTGCAACAGCTGCCTCCAAACTAGATATTCATCCATTTGTCGCAAAAAAAGCTGGAAACTTTGCCACACAATTTTCTAATAAGCAATTGTCAGAAATAATCATCATTTTGGAAGAAGTTGATCAATCCATGAAGTCAAGTGGCATTCCGCCACAATTGTTGATTGAAAAAGCTTTGTTCCAAATTGCAGCAGTGGGAAAATAAACCAAAAAACGAGTGCAAAATGGCAAAAACCATTTGAGATCGCTTCACAAAAAAGAACGAAAGCGTACTTAACTTGTACGCTCTTTAATATTTGATCAAATATTAAAATTGACACGGTCATTTATCGGGGATTTCTAGATCAGAATTAAATAAACGATTATTCAGCCGCAGCGTTTAATTTTTTTCTTAATCTTGAAATTTTTCTAGCAGCAGCATTCTTGTGGAACATACCGCCAGCAGCGTTTTGAGCCATTTTCTTTTCGAAGTAATCGAATTTAGCTTTTGCAGCTTCAACGTCGCCAGTAGCAATCGCTTCTAAAAATCTTTTTTCAGCAGTTTTCATAGCTGATTTTCTAGATTTGTTAAGAGCAGTTTTCTTGTTGATGACACTGATTCTCTTTTTTGCAGATTTGATATTTGCCATGTGTTTTTCACCTCCCCGAAGTTTTTCAACAGATTTATTCTATCATGACAGCCCTTCAAGTGCAAGTTTTTTTCTGTATTCGATAATATTAATTATTTGACAACACTTAAAACGTATGGTATAATTGATAGGCTAGTAAAAAGCAAGGCGAGAATCGATGATTCTTTTTCATAAAGAGGGACCGCTTCAAATTTTAAGGAGGCATATTGGATGTCGAGTGAAAGACAAAAGTATATAAGGAATTTTTCAATAATAGCGCATATTGACCACGGCAAATCTACACTTGCAGACAGATTAATTGAAAAGACAGGACTCTTGACACATCGAGAGATGAAAGACCAAATATTGGATAGCATGGACCTCGAAAGGGAACGTGGTATTACGATTAAACTGAATTCGACAAGACTCGTTTACAAAGCAAATGATGGGCATGAGTATCTACTTAACCTCATCGACACACCAGGTCATGTTGATTTTACTTACGAAGTGTCCAGATCACTTGCTGCATGTGAGGGCGCACTACTCGTCGTTGACGCGACACAAGGTGTCGAGGCTCAAACGCTTGCAAACGTTCACCTTGCCGATGAGCAGGGGCTAACGATTGTACCTGTGCTCAACAAGATCGATTTGCCTAGTTCAAGACCTGAAGAGGTGATTCAGGAAATAGAGGAAGTAATCGGCATCATCGCTGAAGATGCACCAAGAATTTCAGCGAAAGAAGGCCTCAATATTGAAGCTGTTCTCGAAAAAATCATCTTGGATGTGCCACCGCCGACCGGCGATGAAGAGGCGCCATTAAAAGCACTCATTTTCGATTCTTATTACGACAGTTATAAAGGTGCGGTTGCTTATATTAGAATTATGGAAGGCTCAGTCAAAAAGGGCGATAAGATCCTCATGATGGCAACCGGCAAAAAATTTGATGTCGTAGAAGTGGGCATCAGCGTACCTGGGCCATTTCCGATGGATGAACTCAGGGCGGGCGATGTTGGATACATCACAGCAAGTATAAAGAATGTGAAGGATTGTCGTGTTGGCGACACCATTACTTCAAGCATAAAGCCTACAGAAGTTGCTTTACCCGGGTACAAAAAAGCGACACCTATGGTGTATTGTGGCATTTATCCAGCTGAAGGCCAAAGTTATGATGAAATTAGGGATGCACTCGAAAAGTTACAACTTAATGATGCAGCCCTATCATTTGAACCAGAAACTTCAGTTGCACTTGGTTTTGGATTCAGATGCGGCTTTTTAGGCTTATTACACCTTGAAATAATCGAACAAAGAATTGATCGTGAATTTGATCTTGATATTATTGCCACAGCGCCAAGCGTTATTTATCGTGTTACTAAAAACGACGGGGAAGTTTTGATGATTCAAAACCCATCAAACTTGCCACCTATTACTGAAATCAACATGATGGAGGAACCGATTGTTAAGGCGAATATCATCGTTCCTAATGAGTATGTTGGCAATATCATGGAACTTTGTCAGTCTAGGCGAGGCGATATGATTCACATGGACTATCTTGATCCAAAGCGTGTTGTGCTTCATTATGAATTGCCATTGAATGAAGTCATTTATGATTTCTTTGATGCTTTGAAATCAAAAACAAGAGGTTACGGATCCCTCGATTACGAGTTTTTGGAGTACAGGCCTTCTGAACTTGTCAAGATGGATATTTTGCTCAACAAAGAGTTAATCGATGCGTTCTCAATGATTGTTCACAAAACCAAAGCGGAATCACGTGGCCGTATCATCTGTGAACGTTTAAAGGAAGTTATTCCTAGACAAATGTTTGTCATTCCTATTCAGGCCTCAGTCGGCTCAAAAGTCATCGCTAGAGAAACGATCAGTGCGCTTAGAAAAGACGTCCTTGCCAAATGTTATGGTGGTGACATTTCACGTAAGAAAAAACTGCTTGAAAAACAAAAAGAAGGTAAAAAGAAGATGCGCCAATTGGGCAATGTCGAAGTACCTCAGCAAGCATTTTTATCCGTACACAAGTTTGACGAGAATTAATAAGGACCGAGGCTGTCTCTCTAGTGCAGCCTCTTATTTTTTGGGAGGTCATATGAACCCTTTAAGTCTCTATATTCATATTCCATTTTGCGTAAGCAAGTGCGCTTACTGTGATTTTGTATCCTATCGAATAGGCACACTAGAAAAAAACGAAGGCATTAAAGCTTATATTGACGCTTTAAAAACTGAAATCCAGCAGTTTGCTTCTATATTAATGTCACATGAAATTAAAACGATCTACTTTGGTGGAGGCACACCTAGTGCGATTGATGGCGCATATATTCACGACCTTATTGATACGATTAAGTCTTATGCTGCCATATCGGAAGATGTGGAAATCACAGTTGAAATCAACCCTGGAACATTGAACAAGGAGAAGATCAATCATTATTTGGCTTCGGGGGTCAATAGAATCAGTATGGGGCTTCAAACGACTAACGACCGTCTTTTGACATCCATCGGCCGCATTCATTCAACCAACGATTTCATCACGACTTATAATGCCATAAGGGAAGCTGGCTTTCGAAATGTGAGTCTGGATCTCATGTTCGGGCTACCTGGCCAGACACTGGGCGACATCGATAAGGCGCTTCGACTGGTTGAAACATTAAAGCCGGAGCACGTTTCAGCGTATGGGCTTAAAATTGAAGAAGGGACGCCTTTATATTTTTCTTATGAAGCCGGAAAAATTGAACTGCCGGATGAAGAGACTGAGCGTATGATGTATCATAATATCGTTCCCGGTTTATCAGAACTCGGAATCAACCAGTATGAGTTGTCAAATTTTGCAAAGCCAGGCTATGAGTCAAAACACAATCTCACTTACTGGAAAAATATGCCATACTTAGGTTTTGGCGTTTCTTCACATTCAAAAATCAATCAAACTCGAACAGCCAATATTTCTGAAATAAAGGACTACGTTGAACATTTGATAAGAGGCAAATCAATCCTGACGGATTCCGATTTTATCGATCCATCTGAAGATTTGTTTGAAACGATTATTCTAGGTCTGCGTCTTAACAGTGGGCTGAGAATAATGGAAATCAACACTAAATATGAAATCGACTTTTTCGAGCGTTACAGGAGTGTGCTCGATAAATTGAGAGATGAACAATTGATCGAACTCGGTGAAGAAGAGGTCAAACTCACAGATCTGGGTAGAGATTTAGCCAACCAAGTGTTTTTACAGTTTATGATGGATATGTAAATAATTCATGAAAACTATAAATTCAAACTTGACAAAATCAGTGTGCAGAAGTATATTATTAATAGAATTAGCACTCGATATTGATGAGTGCTAACAAAAGGTGGTTACGCTATGATTTCTGCTAGACAATTAAAAATCCTTGAAGCCATCATAAGCGATTTCATCGATACGGCACAACCTGTGGGTTCGAGGACGATTTCGAAAAAATACCCTCTTGGCATTTCATCTGCAACCATCAGAAATGAAATGGCTGATTTAGAAGAACTCGGTTATTTGCAACAGCCACACACTTCGGCTGGTAGAATTCCTTCCGACTTAGGCTATAGACTTTATGTCGATTCATTAATCGATGAGTATAGCATCTCGCCACGTGATAAGGAAATCATACAGTCTCTATTACTCAATAAGATTATTGAGGCAGGAGACCTTGCAAAACAAGCCGTTAAGCTCTTGTCAGAATTCACAAGTTTAGTGGCGGTTGTCTCTATCCCCAAATTCAATAAATGCCGTTTAGCAAATTTAAAGTTGGTCAAAGTTTCCGATTCAAAAGTTTTATTGATACTCGTGACGGATACAGGTATCGTCAAAAATATTCAGTTGGCTTTATCGAACACGGAGCAGTTTATACTGGACAAGATTTCAGATACCATGGTAGACCATTTAAATGGCGAAACAATCGAAAACATCGATGTCAGGTCAATTTCAAAGATTAAGGAGAAACTCAACACATTCGGCAACATCGTCGACTACTTGATTCCTATTCTTCGGGATGCACTAAAAAGTTTAAATGGTACTGAACTTTATGTAGATGGCATATCCCATTTACTTGCGACACATGAATTCTCGGATACTGAAAAGGCGAAGGGAATATTTGATTACCTAAAAGATGATAAGCAAATCGAAAAACTGCTTGATAGTGTTCCATCAAATCAACTGACCATTAAAATCGGAAACGAAATCGGTCATAGCCAACTTGACGACTGCAGCATCGTTGCATCGTCATATAAAGTGGATGGAAACAGCGCTGGTCGAATCTTGATTCTCGGACCAAAGCGCATGGACTATGGTGCGATCGTCTCGATTGTGAATTACATCAGCAACACACTGTCAGACGTGTTTTCGGGTATTTATCTCTAGAGTTGTGAAAGGATGATAAACATTGGCGAAGCAGAAAAAAAATACGAACAAATCAGAGGACAAAATGAGTAAGAAAAAAGTCGCTGAATCGGAAACACTTGAAAATTCAGCATCTGAGACAACAGTAGAGCAAGAGCAAACTGTTGATCCACTCGTCGCACTTCAAACTGAAATGGATTTATTGAATGATAAATATCTTCGTTTAAATGCAGAGTTTCAAAATTACAGAAAAAGAGTGGAAAAAGAGAAAACAGATATCTTTAAATTTGGGAACGAAAAATTCATGATGGAACTATTACCGATCATGGACAATTTCGAGAGAGCCATCGCAGCATCTGAGCAAGATCATGCGGACAGTAAAATTTTCGATGGTGTTAAAATGATCAAAAAGTCTTTAGACGACTTTTTCGATAAAAATGACGTGAAAAAAATAAATGCGCTTGGAATGCC
>DMYC01000115.1 GCA_003482695.1 Clostridiales bacterium UBA8960 | reverse complement strand
AAAAACCTGGTCGTCAGAGAAACGATTCAATACCTTGAGGATTGCATCGAAGAGATCGACAAAGTGTTTAAGTATTATACGAGCCGAAATGCAGAGAATAAAATAGATGGGGTTTATATCTATGGTGGGGGCTCACAGTTTACAGATTTGGTAGAATTGTTTAATGATCGTTTGGAAATTCCGACGAAGATACTCAGCAAGATAGAGAATGTAGATTTTACTATGAAAATGGTTCCTGATAAGTTAACGGGGTATATCAATGCACTTGGGGCGCTTATCAGAGGTTAGGGGGGAACTTGTTTGAGAGATTTTAACTATTTTGATCCGTACATAAAGGTTCAAGCAAAACCTAAAGGTAAGGTCGTATTGTTCGTTATTTTGGCAGCGCTAATTCTTGCACTTGTGGTTTATTATCAATATTACCTGATTATGCAAGTAAGAGGGCTCGAAGCGGATATCAAAGAGGTGGACGACTATATAAATGCTGAATCGACACTCAGAAAAGTGTCTGAAGTATCGGACAAACAAACTAAAGAAGCGGGACTAACGATGGCATATAACGATTTATCGACACTTGCCATGTCTATCGAAATGACGGATACACTCGATGAAATGTTCATCGATAAAGTGAATGCACAGGTGCCTTTTAACCTGTTTGTATCCGAATTCAATGGAAACTACCAGTATTTCACAGTCAAAGGTTACCCAACCGAATATGATGCCATCGCACAATTTGCTTTCAATCTCAGAAACAGTGGCAGTTTTAAAGATGTCAACATCCCTTCTGTTGTTCAAGATGGCGGCAACTACGTCTATCTGATCAATGCGACGATCGTAAAGGAGGGTGTCTATGAGAATTAGCAGACGCGATAAGGTATTGTTGGTCTTATTGGCCATCGTCGCTGCACTTGCAGCTTACTACTTCTTCGGCATTGTTCCACAAGAGGAGAAAATCGCAGAACTCGAAGCGGAACTTGCGATGAAAGAAGCGGCAAAGAGTGAAATTGAACTCAAATTGGCATCGGAGTTCAACCTGGACAAGCGTATCGAAGAACTTGAAAAAGCCATAGGCGAAACCTCAGAGGGGTATTTCGGTGAACTTACTCAAGAAGAAGTGTTGATGCTCGTTACAGGATTTAGTGAAGGCATGACGATGAGTTTCAGTGATTTGACATTTTCTGAAAACAAAATCGAGGGTTCCCAGCTATACCAAACGACGGCAAACATGTCATATTCAGGGGATTATCAAGCTCTGATGGCCTATTTAAGAAACACAAGAACCTTTGAAAAGAAAATCGTGGTAAAAGAAGTGACCGTTCAAAATGGACTGGATGATGGGCTTACCGGCAGATTGCAGCTTGAGTTCAACGGCATTCCTGCAGTTGAAGCGTATTCAGTACCGTATAAGCGCCTCGTGACGAGCCAGTTCAACCCAAGAGATTTATCTCTCGGACCATTTGCACCTTACGACAATTTCGTCGTTCTACAGCCAACTGAACCTGCGCCAGTGGATACGACTACACCGATAGTGGATGATTTCCCTAATACGCCGGTTTATCCGACAGAGGGGGGCACACCTATTGATTATCCAACTTATAGACCTAAGACACAAGTCTATGGATTTGAAGATGGTGCGAACTTCTTCGTAGGCAACAACCCTGATATTAAAGGTTTTGTCTCACGCAACACAAGAAAGATTGCTGGTGGTTATTCCGCAGAGATGAGTTTCGATTTTACGACAGGTCGTGACTTCAGTGAAGCCAACCTCGTATTTGATACGAATCCAGTGATGATCAATCGACAGGCTGAATATATTGGACTGTGGGTGCATACAACAGAGATGTCCAACCATGGTATCGGCGTTGTGATCATCGATTCAAAAGGTAAAGAGTATCGTGTTGAAATGACAAAATCTGTGGACTTTACGGGATGGAAAGAAATCGAAGCACCACTTCCAGTTGAAATCACATATCCATGCATGATCCAAAGAGTTTACGTGGAAGGTATTGGCTATGGACAAAAATTAACTGGCAAGTACTTGTTCGACCAACTTTCTGTTGCGTATCCAGTACAATAAAGGGGGGATAATCATGAAAAAAACAAACAAATTCAAGTTAATGCTCGTATGGATGTTGCTACTCGCCATGATGTCGTCCTCGTTAACATTCGCTGCCGATACTTCTGTCGCTGATGGCACAACATATGGCGCATCGATGGGTGCATTTGATGGTAACTTTTTCGGTAGAGAAGCGGCACATGCGAATCGTGTGAACAACTACTTAAACGATTTGCTGACAGATGCTCAAATCATAGGCAAATTTATGTTGAGTAGAGATACCGCTTCATTCCAAAGTTCGTTTATCCTCGCTTATCGGGATGCGTTCCAAACGGCATACCAAGCGGGCTATCGTGAAGTTGCGATGAGCAAGGTGATTGCACCGGTAGAAGGGGCATATGACCACGGTATGAGCTTAGGAACGCTTCAAGGTCAAACTGAAGCGATGCTCGATTTCATTCAAGGCAGAAAAAATGATTGGTCTGTTGCATATAACGCGTATGTGGCAAAAGGATCGCTCCTTGTCAGATACAATCTCCTAAAAGAAGTAATGGCATACAGAACCGCTTTTGCGAACGGCTATCGCGAAGGTTTCATGACAGCGTACATCACGACTTTCCAAGAGCAAAATGTCAGTGTTGAAACGGCAAATAAAGATGTGAAGCAAATTTCCATGCGTGAAGATTCGATTTCATTTGACGATGGCACAGTTCAGCTTATGCTCCATTTCCCAGCTGCAACACTTTATGAGCCAACAAATGTCACGGCGTTCACCACACAGAATTCATTTAACTATAGAAACTACAGCACGCACATGACGCCAGTAACAAGCAAGTATACGATTTCGATTCTCAATAGCAGAGGGTCTGTGACATTACTCAAACCGATTACACTCAGTTTCGAATATTATGGTTCAGAAAGAGCTGGCGTTTATCAGTGGCTCGGCAACAAGTGGGTTTACCAGTATACGACACTCACCGACGGCAGTCTATTCATCACGATCCCTGCGGGCACATACGGTGGTGGAGAGTACGCGATTTTCATCGATGAGAAGTATAAAAATGTAAGTGACATCACCTTCAATTGGGCGTATAAAGAAATTTACACGCTTATGCGAAGAGGCGTTGTTTCTGACGCCGGTCCATTTAACCCAAATGCGAAAATCACTAGAGGCACATTTGCACTTATGGTGTATAACGCCATCTCCGGTACGGATCCATTGGGAGCAGCCACTAAAGTAATCAACGATTTTGATTCTTTAAGCTGGTACAAAGAAGCGGCGAAATACATGGTGAACAAAGGGTATATGAGGCTCGATGCAAATGGCAACTTCAACATGAACGGCAATGTTTCTTACGCTGATGTCGAGCATATGCTCAGCGTGATGTCCTCAACCAGTTTCAAGTGGACAGAGATATCAAACAAGATGCTGACAGAAAAATACACACGATCTGCAGGTGCAACCAATTTGGCGGCACACATCACCAAAGCAGAGACTGCATATATGTTGATATCTGTCTTTAAATAATGATAAGTTTTGGTAAAAATTAGGACGGAGAGGTTTTATCGCTTTTCCGTCCTTTTATTGGAGAGAATATGAGTTTAATACCGGCTTTATTATTTGTACTCGGAATGGCCCTTGGTACATTCAACAACTGGGTGATAAAACAATTGTCAGATGAAGTTAAGGTGACGCGCCCATTTAAATTAGTTGTCTATTTGCTTACGGTGAGTTCGATTTTTTTATCGGTGGCTTACTCTGATAGGGTGGTTGCAGATGTCTTTTTCGCCTCATTTTTGATAATCGTAGGCGGCGTAGATCAGCTCACGAAAAGCATCGTCGTTTTCACGATTTATGTGGGCGGCTTTATTTCGGCGGCACTTGCACTGTATTTCGGAATGCCACTAACTGAAGTATTGCTAGGCGGCGTGGTGGGCTTTGTTCTTTATTTGATCATCTATTTGGTTGCTAAGCAGATCTATAAGAAGGAGGCATTCGGCTTTGGAGATGTGATGTTTATGGGTGCCATCGGGGTTTTCGTTGGGCCTTGGTTCACACTGCTCGCCAGTATGTTGACGTTTTATGTGGCACTTGCTTTTATCGTTATGCAAAAAATCATCGGAAAGCTTTTATCGAGACAAAGCGAAATCGCATTTGCACCTTATATGGCGGTGGCCGCATGGCTGACTTCTTTGTTCGGTGCGCAAATCGTGGAATTGTATCTCACTGTATTTATGGTATAATGACTATATTAAGAATTTTGGAGGTCTCAAATGAGGCTAAAGAGTTTGGAGTACGTCGAAAGTGGCGATATAATAGGCAAACCGGTTTATGATGATAAGTGTCAGCTATTGCTTGCGAAAAATGTGGTTTTATCACAGAATTATATTGAACGACTAAAAAAAGCCAATATTCAGTGCGTTTATATAGAGGATGATTTGTCTGAAGGCATCGAGTTCAATAACGTTATTTCTGATGAGCTGAAAATCAGATCGATCAGTGCCGTTAAAAGTGTCTTTAAAGACATGTCGGAGAATAAAGGTCATTCGTATCAGATAAAAAGCATCGAAAGCATTAAAAGTGTCGTCGAAGAGATTATGAGGGTGATTTATGATAACCCATCGACGCTCTATTGCATGGCTGAACTCATGGGCACGGATATGTACACGTATAACCATAGTGCCGAAGTGGCCGTTTTATCGATGTTGGTCGCAAAAAGCATGAAGCTTAATGAGACGTTCATCCAGAAAATCGGCATAGGCGCGATGCTTCACGATATAGGGAAAATGAGTATTCCTGGTGAAGTCCTCAACAAAGTCGAGCCTTTGTCAGAAGCAGAAATGAAGCTCGTGAAAGCGCATGTGCAGTACGGTTATGATATGCTTAAGGAAAACGATTTTATTTCGCCTTTATCGAGGCAAATCGTGCTCTTGCACCATGAGAAATTGAACGGCGTCGGTTATCCATATGGCCTTGCAGGCGATCAAATACCGATTCATGTCAGGATTGTGACACTTTGCGATATTTTCAACGCGATTTCGTCCAATCGGGCGTATAAAGGCAGACTGAATGCCGATGAAGCACTTGAAATTTTGAGAACGGAAGCCGTGTACGAACTGGACCGCGATATTTATTATCACATGCTTAAAGTGGTGAACATTTACCCACCTGGGACTGTGGTTGAGCTTACCAACGGCGAGATAGGCATCGTAATCAAAGAGAACCATGAAGCACAGACAAGACCAGTTGTTCAGGTCATTAGAGATCGCAAAAAAGCCGAAGTGGTGGATCTCATGGATTATTTGACACTCTTTATCCGAAAGACGATCGAGATTTAGTATGAAAAATTATTCGCAGAGGTGATTATGGCTGTATTCGTCTTCTATTTCAAATTTGTCGTCGCAATTTATGTTCTATTGAAGTTAATCTCAAATTCGATTATCGACAGGCGTGAGAAGAACCCAATGCTTTTATTTGTGGTGTCGTTCATCATCGTGGTGGATATTCGCAATATTATCCAGGAAACGATACCGCAGAGCACTGTTTATGAGCTGGCGGTTTTGTTTTTTCTTTTTTACTTTATGACCAGACTTGTCGGTGAAAATGCGAGGTCCAATTCACTGATGCGAAATTTTATCGACCTAAAGGCCTTTTTTGATTCGGAAATCGTCGACAATTTCAATGAAGGCGTGGCACTTATCAAAAGCGACACCCTTGACGTGATTGCATCCAATAGCGTCTATAAATCTATTTTCGTCGACAACGAGTCGTTTATGAGCTTGCCGGAACTGGTCAGTGCACTTATGCGCGATGAACATGAGTTCGAACTCATCGACTTCACGAATCAAAAAAGAAAAGTGCAGGCGCGTCTTGTTCAGTATGGCAAGCGTTATGCCCTTTTATATCTTTCTGATGTAACCGATGCACAAAAGTTGCGTATTTTGACTGAAAAACTGGATAGTGAGCGCTATCAACTTTGGGAAAACGCACCTCATCTGATTATGTTGCGCCATTTTTCGGGGAAAATACTGTACGCCAATGAACTCATGTGCGAGTTTCTCTATCTCTCAAAAAAAGTGGCCACCGAAAAAACGCTACAGGAGATCTACTTCAAAGAAGAAGAGAAAAACACCCATTTGTCCATCCATCAAAGTCTTGTTTCTGGAGAACTTCAGGTTTATAAAGGCGTCCTAAAGCTCACATACCCACATTATTCATCCGCTTATATAAAATGTGAAGAGCAAGTGATCACATATAAAGGCGAAAAAGTGATTTTGACGACCGGATTCAATGCGACTTCAGATATATTTTTGGAGCTCATGCGATCTGCTCTTGATTTTATGCATCAAAAGACCGAGTCTTCGAATCTGCATGAGTATTTGGTTG
>DMYC01000170.1 GCA_003482695.1 Clostridiales bacterium UBA8960 | reverse complement strand
TGTCGCCGCATTTGGACTTCTCGGCTATGAGCTTGATTTGACTAAGCTTTCCGCATTTGATAGAAAGGTCATTGCAAATCAAATTACATTTTACAAAAAACATAGGAAGATTCTTCAGTTTGGTCGATTCTATAGACACCATTCACCTTTTGAACAAAATGCAACCTGTTGGTCGGTTATTGGCGAAAATGGGTTTATCGCTGGATATTATCAGAAACTTCAAAGGCCATGTCCGCCTCTTGAAACGATTAAACTTCATGGACTTGAAGTGGACCGTATGTATGAAGTCGAGTCTCGAAGTCAATATCAAAACATTTCTGTTTTTGGTGAACTCATCAATCCGTTTATACCGATCAAGATAAAAGAGGGTGGGGTTTTACAGGGCATCGTGAACAACCGTTATCTGTATAAAGTCGAACAACAGCGATGGCATCAGCCGGGTGATGTGCTCATGTATGCGGGGTTACGGCTCTTTACTCAGTTTTCTGGAACAGGGATTGATGAAAGAACGAGATATATTGGCGATTTTGGATCTAGAATGTATGTTGGAATAGGCTTGTAATGTTGGTAATCACAATATAAAATAATAAGATGATAGAAAATATGGAGATGCGATATGAATAATGAAACAAGTATCAAGAGAGACCGAAGAATGGCAGTACTAATCGATGCTGACAACGTATCAGATAAATACATCAAATCGATTATCGATGAAGTGTCGAACCATGGGACGCCTACGTATAAGCGCATCTATGGAGATTGGACAAAACCGCAATTGGCGTCTTGGAAAACCGTGCTGCTCAATTATTCCATCACGCCGATTCAGCAATATAGTTATACGACGGGGAAAAATGCAACAGATGCCGCATTAATCATCGATGCGATGGATATTTTGTACTCACACAATGTTGATGGTTTCTGTATCGTGTCAAGCGACAGCGATTTTACAAAGTTGGCGGCTAGACTCAGAGAAGCGGGAATGTATGTGCTCGGTATGGGCGAGAAAAAAACGCCAACTCCATTTATCGCAGCTTGTGAAAAATTCAAATATTTGGAAGTGTTGTCTGCAGTAACCGTTGATAATGTACAGTCCACTCAGGTGCCACCGAATACCATACCGGATACTAAGGCGGGCATGGTGACTAAACTTGAATTAATCGATGTCATCAGAGCCATCATAAATGAAATATCGGATGAGGATGGATGGGCGTTTTTAGGTGAGCTCGGTAGTACGCTCAACAAACGCTACCCTGATTTTGACACGCGGAATTACGGTTTTTAAAAACTGACACCATTCGTTTCATCCCTAAAGCAGTTTGAAATCCGCTCCCGTAAGACCAATAATCCAAGCGTCAGTTTGAAATACATTCGCAACAAAGAAAAGGAACAAGAGGAAACAGAGGAGAAGCCAACGGTTAAACCGCCCGTAAAGCCACAAGGTAAACCACAAGGGAAACCCCAAGGCAAGACTCAATCAAAAAACCAAGGCAAATCAAAAGGATAGGAGATGGCACATGACCATTTTAGCTTTTTACTTTTCAGGAACAGGAAACACAAAATTTGTCGTTGAATCTATGGTAGAAGCATTTAGCAAGCTTGATGTGCAAATGGAAGCGATTAGTATTGAAAGCGATCAGGCAATGGATGTGGACAAAATAAATGCAGCGGATTACATCTTATTTGCCTATCCTGTTTATGGAGCTATGGCACCCATGATCATGTGGCGATTCGTTAAGGAAATCAGTCCACATTTGGAAGACAAGAAAGCGATGGTGGTGGCGACTCAAATGATGTTCTCTGGGGATGGAGGCGCTTATCTCGCCAGAATTTTGCGTAAATGCAAAGCTGAAATCGTTTCAATTGAACATTTCATCATGCCTAACAACCTATCGGATGTCAGGATGTTAAGGACTAGAAATGGTGATGAAAATCGAAAGCGGATAGAAAAAACGCTTCAAAGCATAGAGCTTTATTGTTTGGATACGAGCAAAAAACGATTGTTCAAGCGCGGAGATGGTGTTGGGTCTATCCTGCTCGGCTGTACCACACGGATACCATTTTCAAAGATGGAAAAAAAATTGACGAAAAATGTCAAGTTTCATAAAGACCGGTGCACACTTTGTGGTGACTGTATCGCACTTTGTCCCGTTCAAAACCTTATGATGGGTGAAGGACAAATTGATCAGAAAGGCGATTGTACTTTGTGTTATCGATGCGTCAATCGTTGTCCTGAAAAGGCGATTAGCCTTCTTGCGAGCAAACCGCCCAAATCTCAGTATTTGGGTGTGAATTTTAAAGATAGGAAGTAGGGTAACATGATCGAATATAAAAAAATGCAAAGCAATGGAAACAATTTTCTTTTGCTCGATAATCGCGGCTTACATTATGATGCAGATACTTTAGTGAAGTATACGATAAGGGATTGTGACATCAAAAAAGGAATCGGTGCAGACGGGATGTTGGTGATTGAACCCTCTTCAGTTGCGGATTTCAAGATGCGTATCATCAATTCCAACGGATTTGAAAGTGAAATGTGTGGAAACGGCTCAAGATGTATCGCACTGTATGCCTATGAAAAAGGGATCGCCGACTATAAGATGTCCTTTGAGACTTTAGCGGGAATCATTCGAGCAGATGTGAAAGAGAACATCGTAAAAATAGGAATGGGCATTTATGAGGCGAAAGGTATTGAAACGGTGAGAACATTTGACGTGTTGGGTCAAACGATCAAGTATCAGTACATGGAAGTTGGCGTTCCACATGTCATCGTCTTCTGGGAAGATAATTTTGAGTTCGATCGAGGCATGATGAGACAGGTCG
>DMYC01000176.1 GCA_003482695.1 Clostridiales bacterium UBA8960 | reverse complement strand
GCGCACAAAATTTGTCGATTCCCGCAGGTGAGATACAAACTGAGTTCGGGAAAATTGGGATTAAAGCGCCTAGTGCGCTTGAAAACACGAAACAGATTGAAGAGCTGATCGTCTACGGCAGTGCGGATACGGGTGCACTTGTGCGTCTAAAAGATGTGGCTAATGTGGCGTTTGAGTATGATAAGAGTGCGCAAACGTTTAAGCATGGTGATGCCCCTGCCGTTCTTTTGACGGTGTATTTTAACCAAAATCAGAACGTCATCTTGATCGGTGACGATGTGAGGGCATCGATAGACCGCGTCAATAAGGGATTGCCTGATAAACTACGCGTTCATGAGGTGCTTTACCAACCAGAAGAGGTGAATGACTCGATTGCTGGTTTTATCGTAAGTTTACTTCAAGGTATCGGATTCGTCATTCTTGTTGTTTTAATCGGAATGGGCATTCGTAATGCACTCGTCGTGTCGCTTGCCATTCCTTTGTCAATCACGGCAACTTTGATCGCAATGTCTGTCATCGGCATCGACATTCAACAAATGTCAATTGCGGCTTTGATTATTGCGCTTGGGATGCTCGTGGACAATTCCATCGTAATCAGCGATGCCGTACAGATGAAGATCAATGAGGGCATCGATATAAAAACGGCATGTTATGAGGGGACTGTGGAACAGTCCATTCCGGTTTTGACGTCTACGTTGACGACGGTTATGGCTTTTGCGCCACTCATGGTATTGCCTGGGGAAGCTGGGGAGTTTGCGAAGTCTCTGCCTCAAGTGGTGATTATCGCACTTGTGGCTTCTTATCTTGTCGCAATGTTCGTAACACCTGCTTTTGCGAGTTTTCTTTTCAAGAATACACATAAGCCGGATCAAAAGAAAAATCGCATTCGTCATTTTTTTGAATTTATGCTTAAAGGTGCGATGAAAATGCCCGTTATGTCTTTGGCATTTATTTTAATCATCATCGGTGCCACGGGGTATGGTGTTTTGTTTCTTAAGATCAATCTTTTTCCTTATGCGGATAAGGACCTCGTTTACATCGATATCTATTCTGAAAAAAGCGGCGACATCATCTATACTGAAAAACTTGCAGATGAGCTTCGGAGAATGCTTAAGGATGAACCTGAAATTAAGGCGATTGATACGTCCATCGGCGGTGGATTTCCCAAGTTTTATTTGACGGTGGGTGTTAGACCGCCATCCAATGATTACGCTCAGTTGTTGATGCATATTGATTTAAGCGAGAGTGGTCGATTTGTGAAACGTGAAGAATTTGCGTATTATTTGCAGAGTAAAATCGATACGGCGTTGGCTGGCGGTTCGGCAACGGTCAATTTGATCGAAATCAATCAGCCGGGACCAGCTGTGGATATAAAAGTTTCTGGAAAGTATAGAGAAGATGTCAATCGAGTGGCACGTGACCTTTATAATTACCTATTAACCGATGAAAGCACCATCAACGTGACAAATGATATCGCAGACTACGTGTATCAGTATAAACTCAACGTCGATCCAGACAAAGCGATGACGCTTGGCCTTACGAATTACGACGTTCAGTTTCAAACGAGTCTTGCGGTGAATGGCATGACGTCCACTGTTCTTCAAAAGGATGGCAACCAGTATGATATCGTGGTCAAAGGCGATATCCATTCGATTAAGGACGTGGAAAATCTTCAAATCAAGTCCAGTATTACAGATAACAAAGTGTTGATGAAACAGTTTGCGACTGTGACACTGGAAAAGGAACTGGGATCAATCAAGCGTCATAATCGCAGCGCTTCAGTATCGATTAGTTCCAACGTTCGACCTGGATTTGCCGCCACGGATTTGCAAAACTATGTTGAAAACACACTTTTACCGAGTCTCGATTTAGAAGGGGTCGAAATAGCGTTTGGTGGAGACCAAGAGATGTTCGACAAGTATATCTCTGGCCTACTTGGTGCGGCTGCTTTTGCGGTTGCGATCATTTACATCATTTTGTTGATTCAGTTCAACTCTTTAATGCAGCCACTCATCATCTTAGCCACAGTGCCTTTGTCTGTGGTGGGATCTGTTCTGATTCTTTTGATTCTCAACATGGAAGTGACGTTTACAGTTGGACTGGGTGTGGCGAGTTTGATCGGAATCGTCGTCAATAATGCGATTTTGCTAATCGAGTACATCAACAGGGAACGAAAGTTGGAACACAGTGTGTATGATGCCTGCATCAACTCCGTGGAGAAGCGATTTAGACCGATCATGCTCAGCACGACGACGACCGTTATCGGGCTTGTACCGCTTGCCTTGTCCAACAGCTCGTTCTTTACACCGATGGCTGTGGCGTTGATGGGCGGTCTTATGGTTTCGACTTTGCTAACACTTATCGTGATACCGCTTATATACTATGTCGGACATAGATATGAGTAATGAAGGACAAAAAACCAGGGGGTCGGACCCCCTGATCATTTTTATTAAGGAGTATTCAAATGGGAAAAGCGCTAGTACTAGCAGAAAAACCTTCTGTTGGAAGAGACATTGCACGTGTTCTTGGATGTAACCAGAAAGCGAATGGCAGCATTGAAGGCGCGAAATATATCGTGACATGGGCGCTTGGGCACTTAGTAACCTTAGCCGATCCGGAAACATATGATAAAAAATATCAAAAGTGGAATATGGATGATTTACCGATGCTTCCTGAACCGCTTAAACTTGAAGTGATTTCAAGCACGAGGGCTCAATATAACACGGTTAAGCAGCTTCTTCTTCGAAAAGATGTCGATGAGATCATTATTGCCACAGACGCAGGCCGTGAAGGCGAACTTGTTGCGAGATGGATTTTAGAAAAGGCTCAAGTAAAAAAACCGATCAAACGTTTGTGGGTTTCTTCTGTTACGGATAAAGCCATCAAGGAAGGTTTTTCAAAACTGAAAGATGGCAAGGCTTATGAAAATTTATACGCGTCCGCTTTTGCACGTTCTGCAGCCGATTGGTATGTGGGGATCAACGCAACGCGCGCATTGACGACGAAATTCAATGCACAGTTGTCTTGTGGTCGCGTACAGACGCCGACACTTGCAATGATCGCTCACAGAGAAACTGAGATTCAAAATTTCAAGTCGAAGGATTTCTATGGGTTAACGGCGATGGCAAAAGGCATCCATTTCACATGGACCGATTCCAAGTCAGGCTCAACTCAAAATTTCGATAAAACGCAAATAGATGCGATTCAAACTAAAATGGCAGGCAAGCCCATCAAAATCGTCGGTGTGGATGTCGCTTTAAAAAAATCTCACGCACCTGGTTTATACGATTTGACCGAGCTTCAAAGAGAAGCCAATAAACGATATGGTTTCTCAGCTAAACAAACACTTAATTTAATGCAAAAACTATACGAAGAACATAAAATCCTGACGTACCCAAGAACGGATTCAAGATTTTTATCGACGGATATTGTCCCCACGATTAAAGACAGAGTCCGAGCATGCGGGACATCAGAGTATGGTCAAATTGCTGGACAAATTATGAAAGCTCAAATTCAGGTGAACAAATCATTTGTAGATGATTCGAAAGTTTCAGATCATCATGCAATCATTCCAACTGAGCAATTGGTTCAGTTAAGTCAACTTAGTTCTGATGAAAGAAAAATCTACGATATGGTCGTTAAACGATTCTTGGCTGTACTTATGCCACCATTTGAGTACGAGCAAACGAGCATTACAGCAAACATCGGAGAGGAAACATTTAAAGCCAAAGGTAAGCGGGTTATTCAAATGGGCTGGAAATCGGTGTACAACAATACCTTTGAAGACGACATTAATCCAGATGATCCATCGGCTGCACTCAAAGATCAACAGCTCCCGCTCGTAAAAAAAGGAGATGTATTCGCGCTTGAAGGGGTGCGGATGACAAATGGGAGGACTCAACCACCGCAGTACCACACAGAAGGCACACTGCTTTCCGCCATGGAACGGCCAAGCAAAAATATGACATGTGGCATCGGCACAGTTGCAACAAGAGCGGATATTATTGAGAAGTTGCTCAATTCTTTTTTGGTTGAGAAAAAGGGGCAACACCTTCATATGACATCGAAGGGTAAGCAGCTCCTAGAGCTTGTTCCAAATGATTTAAGGACGCCGGAACTCACCGCTGAATGGGAAAGAAAGCTTGAACTCATCTCAACTGGAAAACTCAATAAAAGTGCGTTTATAGATGAAATTAAGCGCTATTCGAAATCGACGATACTCGAGATCAAAAACAGCACGTCGACATTTAGACACGACAACTTGACGCGTGAAAAATGCCCGGATTGTGGCAAATACATGCTGGAAGTGAGTGGAAAAAAAGGCAAGATGATCGTTTGTCAAGATAGAGAGTGCGGTTTCAGAAGGTCCCTTTCAGTGGTCACGAATGCTCGTTGCCCTGTGTGTCATAAGAAACTCGAGTTAAGGGGAGAAGGGGAGAATAAGACTTTTTTCTGTAAATGTGGCCATCGAGAAAAATTGGAGGCGTTTAACAGACGTCGTGAGGAAGCTGGAAATAAAGCGGATAAACGCGATGTACAAAAGTACTTGGAAGAGATGAAAAAAGATCAGAAATCCGATGTAAATGATTCACCTTTTGCGTCAGCGCTTAAAAATTTGAAATTGTAGTAAAAATGATCAGGGGGTCGGACCCCCTGATCA
>DMYC01000152.1 GCA_003482695.1 Clostridiales bacterium UBA8960 | reverse complement strand
GTCAATGTAAATGGCGGTGCGATCGCATTGGGCCACCCTGTTGGCGCAAGTGGGGCAAGAATTCTCGTCACATTGCTTCACGAAATGGAGAAGCAAGATTCAAAATACGGATTGGCAACACTATGTATCGGAGGCGGTATGGGAACCGCACTCATCGTTAAGAGATAATGGAGGCATAACGTGACGCATCGACAACCTTTAAATGCACAAGAACTTCTTGAACTTTATGAAAACATTTTTGACCACTCTTACAATTGGATGGTCGTCGTTGATAAAGAAGGTCATATCATATTAATGAATGAACCATATTGTACATTTCTAGGTTTCAAAGTTAAAGATGTGATCGGAAAACACGTTACTGAGATTATCGAAAACACGCGTATGCACATCGTCGTTAAGACTGGTGAGCGTGAAATCGGGGATGTTCAGCAAATCAAGGGCAACCAGATGATCGCAGATAGAGTGCCAATTTATAAAGATGGTGAATTGATCGGCGCAGTGGGGTCAGTCATTTTCAAAGATATTGTTGAACTCGATTCCTATGTTAAGCGCGTGTCTACGATGGAAAAAGAGCTGGACTTCTATAAAAAAGAACTAAAAAAAGCACTTGGAAGCCGGTTTACGTTTGACAACATCATAGGCAACAGTTCATCTATCGAAAAAGCGAAAGAAATGGCTGTAAAAGTGTCCATGAGTAAGTCCAGCATTCTCCTATTGGGAGAAAGCGGTACTGGGAAAGAGTTGTTTGCTCATTCCATTCACAACTCAAGCCCAAGAAACAACTACCCTCTAATTAAAGTGAATTGCGCGAGCATACCATCTGAACTATTAGAATCCGAGCTGTTTGGATATGAAGCAGGTGCATTTACGGGAGCCAGTAAAAACGGAAAACCTGGAAAATTTGAACTTGCAGATAACAGCACGATTTTTTTAGATGAAATTGGTGACTTGCCTTTATCTATGCAAGCAAAGCTTTTGCGTGCCTTACAAGAACGTGAGATCGAGCGGATCGGTGGTACAAAAAGTAAGAAACTGGATGTGAGAATTATTGCCGCCACCAACAAGAACCTTGAGGACATGGTGAAACAGAAGTTGTTTCGGGAAGATTTGTATTATCGACTGAACGTGATAAGAATTACAATACCTTCTTTGAGAGATCGCAGAACAGACATCCCATTGCTCGCTCATTATTTACTGAAAAAACTTTCGAAAGACATGGATCGATTCGTTACTGACATTTCAGACGATGCCATGAAATTACTCATTGCTTTCGATTGGCCAGGTAACATCAGAGAACTTGAAAACACAATTGAGCGTGCAATCAATTTGGTCAACAAGGAAGCGATTATCAATGTCAACCATTTACCTTACTATTTAAGAGAGCAAAATTCTGATGTTTCAGGATTGATTCATGGAGAAGGGCTACGTGATCTTGTGGCTCAACTTGAAATTAAAGAAATAAAGAATGCCCTAGAGGTCTGCGACCAAAACAAGCAACAGGCGGCTAAATACCTTGGCATCAGTCGTCCGAACCTCTATGAGAAAATGTCAAAGTACGGACTGTAGGGAAAACAAACGGTGTACGGAAATCAGACACCTTGTGATTATGCTGTTAATATCATAACTAATCGGAGATTGCAAGTTATTAAACGCCTTAATTCATTAACAAACCGAAACAATGCGTCTGTTTTCCGAACACTTTTTGCAATTCTTATCAAAGGTGTTCATAAAAAGAACATCTGAAGGGGTTACAAATTAGAAATGACAGTTAAATGAACATCATTAACTGTCATTTTTTTATATTTTTGAAAAAATATTCATGTAAATGCCCATTGTCCATAAAGTTGGCAATGTTTTTGCGTATTAATATCAGTACAAGCTTGTATCAAAAATAAAATGCCAAGGAGGTCGTTGAATGGCGGTAAAATTCTTAACCGCAGATGAGGCAGTTAAATTAGTCACATCAGCAAGTACAATAGCAACAGGTGGATTCGTAGGCAATGCCGTTCCAGAAGAACTTGAGATCGCTATTGAGAAACGATTTTTAGAGACGGGAGAACCACAAAACTTGACTTTGGTTTACGCAGCTGGACAAGGTGATGGAAAAACGCGTGGACTTAATCATTTTGGTCACGAAGGTTTATTGAAGCGTGTTATTGGTGGACACTGGGGACTCGTTCCTAAAGTTCAGCAACTTGCTCTCGACAATAAAATTGAAGCGTACAATTTTCCACAAGGTTGTATCTCGCATTTGTTTAGAGATATTGCAGCTAAAAAACCCGGAACGATAACACGTGTTGGACTTAAGACATTTGTCGATCCACGTATTGAGGGTGGCAAGTTAAACGCTGTCACAACTGAAGATTTAGTTGAACTTATTGATATTTTAGGGGAAGAGCATCTTATTTACAAAGCGTTTCCAATCGACTTTGCTTTTATTCGCGGTACATATGCGGACGAAAATGGCAATGTTACCATGGAGAAAGAAGCTGGATCACTTGAAGTTTTGTCTATCGCACAGGCATGTAAAAACTCTGGCGGAAAAGTCATCGTTCAAGTCGAAAAAGTGGTGAAGGCTGGAACGCTTGATCCCAAATTAGTGAAAGTACCTGGCATTTATGTTGATACAATCGTTGTAGTAAGCGATATGGCAAACCATATGCAGACTTTTGCAGAAGCATATAATGCAAGCTATACAGGATCGATTAAAGTACCAGTGAATTCTGTTAAACCAATGGTGCTAGATGAAAGAAAAATAATCGCAAGAAGAGCCGCTATGGAACTTGTACCACACGCGATCGTCAATTTAGGGATTGGCATGCCTGAAGGCGTTGCAATTGTCGCAAATGAAGAAGGGATAGGCGATGAGATGATTCTCACGGTTGAACCTGGACCAATAGGCGGCATTCCAGCTGGAGGATTGAGTTTCGGAGCAGCAACAAATCCACAAGCGATCATCGATCAACCTTATCAGTTCGATTTTTATGATGGTGGCGGACTAGATGTCGCATTTCTAGGATTGGCTCAATGCGATGCAGTGGGCAATATCAACGTCAGTAAATTTGGACCAAAAATTGCGGGTGCTGGCGGCTTTATCAACATCACTCAGAATGCCAAGAAAGTAATTTTCTGTGGCACTTTCACAGCAGGTGGTCTAGAAATTGCAGCTGAAGAAGGTAAGCTCAAAATCATCACCGAAGGCAAATCAAAGAAGTTTATCCCTGAAGTTGAGCAAATCACGTTCAGTGGAGAGTATGCAAACGAAGTGAAGCAAACGGTTCTATACATCACAGAACGCGCAGTTTTCGAACTTTGCGAAGAGGGCATTAAACTTATAGAAATTGCACCTGGGGTTGAACTGGAAAAGGATATATTGAATCAAATGGCGTTTAGACCGATTATCGGTGATCCGCTTAAAGTTATGGACGAAAAAATCTTCAGACCAGAAAAAGTGGGAATAAAAATCTAATAGTAGATAATGGAGGATTTTAAAATGTTGGGTATTATTTTGGGTTTAGCTTTATTGATGTTTTTAGCTTACAGAGGTATGTCAATTATTTGGATCGCACCGATTTGTGCGATGCTCGTTGCAGTCACAGGTGGTCTTGACTTGCTTCCTGCTTATACGGATGCGTATATGTCAGGATTCGTTGGTTTTGCAAAAAATTGGTTCCCTGTTTTTATGTTAGGTGCAATTTTCGGTAAAATAATGGATGACTCTGGCGCTGCAAAATCAGTTGCGCATGCCGTCATAAAATTAATTGGTAAGAAATTTGCAATTCTCGCAGTTGTTCTTGCTTGTGCAGTTCTTACTTACGGCGGTATTTCATTATTCGTTGTTGTATTCGCAATTTATCCACTCGCAGTCGCACTTTTTAGAGAAGCAAATATCACACGTAAATTGATTCCAGGTACAATTGCTTTGGGTGCATTTACATTTACTATGACAGCACTTCCAGGATCACCACAGATCCAAAATTTAATTCCTATTCAGTATTTCAATACGACGCCAACTGCAGCACCTGTTATGGGTATTGTCGGTGCGATTATCATGCTCGGTGGTGGTATT
>DMYC01000250.1 GCA_003482695.1 Clostridiales bacterium UBA8960 | reverse complement strand
TTTCCGTATCGGTTTGATCTGGTACTTCACCAAGGTTAGCAAAGGCCTTTTGCAGTCCTACGACACTGGTTTTTTTCTTTCTGTTTTCCGCTTCTTTTGCATCTATGGACAAATACTCTTTTAAGATGCGATCAAACTCTGAACTTCCAAGCTTTAAAAGGCGGTTAAACTTAAACACATGCCCTTCAAAAATCGAAATGTCGATGATTTTATTACCGAAATCGATATAAGCATTCGCAGCATTTGACAATCCGATATCTGACTTGTGGCACAACTTCACCAATTTTTCTAAAGAGTTACTATGCATGTCCATATACACAGGTGTCAGTCCACAGTCCACTAATAGATCGAAATGTGTTTTGACAATATCTTTCGGCATGGCACCAAGTAGAATTTTGGTTTTAGCCATATCGCCATCCATGACATCGCCGAGACTCTTGTACTGCAGAACGTAACTCGATACGTCGATCGGTAGGTACTGGCTGACTTCATAAGCGATGAGGTCGAGACGATCTTCCTCAGGCACCTGTTGAATCAACATCTCTCTTTTGATGATTTCGGTGCACTCAATGGATACCACAACTTCTTTGATTTTCACATGATTGTTTTTGATGGCGGATAATATGGCCGATTTAAGTGCCAACTCATCTTTGATTTCCCCGTTGTTATAAACCCCTTCCGGTATCTCCTCAGTGAACAGCGCAGAAACTTTCAAGCGTTCTCCTGTATACTGCCCCACTGCAAACTTGATGCTGTGGCTTCCAAGGTCGATAGACAGCAAAGGTCCCCGTCTCTTTTTAGCTGCTTTCATAGTCGTCCCCCTCATATTTCTTTCATAACGGCATCTTTATCGTGTGCGTTGTCGAGTAACACATCTTTGTCGATCAGGCGCTTTTTGAAAAGCGATATCATATGATCATCCATCGTCTGCATCCCCGTCTTTTGACCCGTTTGAATAAATGTATAAAGCTGGTGTATTTTATTTTCACGGATAAGGTTTCTGATCGCCGGAGTCACCATCATACTCTCAACAACTGGAATCCTTCCCTTTCCGCCCCTTCTAGGCAACAACTTTTGCGCAAACACCGCCATGAGTGAATTTGCAAGTTGCACTCTGATTTGTTGCTGGTGTGTCGATGGAAAGACATCGATGATGCGCTCTATGGTTTGATATGAATTTCTCGTGTGTAATGTCGCAAGTACAAGATGCCCTGTTTCAGCCGCCGTAACCGCGATGGAGATTGTTTCCAGGTCACGCATCTCGCCGACCATGATGACATCCGGGTCCTGTCTTAAGCCAGCTCTGAGCGCCTCTGAAAAGTTTGAGCAATCTCTTCCGACTTCTCGTTGCGTGATGATGCAATTCTGGTTTTTGTGAATGTATTCGATTGGATCTTCAATCGTCAAAATATGTCGTTTTTTATTTCGATTGATCGCGTCGATGATCGCTGCGATCGTCGTGGATTTGCCGCATCCCGTCGGTCCAGTGACGAGTATGAGGCCCGAGTTGAACTGCGCCACTTTTTCTAAGGTGCTTGGTAGCGAGAGCTCATCGATGGTCGGCACCGTATCGCTGATGGATCGACATGCGATTCCGATTTTCCCGCCGTACTTATAGCAATTGATGCGGTAGGCACTGTGGTTAGGGATTCTGTAAGAGATATCTATTTGTCCCGACTCTTCGAATTCCCCATACTTAAACGTTTTAATAATGTGCTTTGCATATGCGGCTGTGGCTTCTGCTGTGATGATATCCTCACCAAGTGGAAGAAGTTCGCCATCGACGCGTATTGTGACTGGATTGCCGACTGCAAAATGAACATCGGACGCTCCCATGTCAGTGGCTTTGATTAAAATTTCATCAATATCCATAATTCTTCTCCAGTATAACTTTATTTTCTGTTTATTACGATACCCAAGAAATTTGATTTTTCACAAAAATTTGTGTATGACAGTATAATTGTATAAAAAAAGCTGCAGTTTATATAAAAACTGCAGCCGAACCATCATAGTATTCCTACCTTAGACTTCACGCTTTGCGCCCCAAATTTTCAAGTGGTTTGCCAAATGATTGTTATGAAACATAAAGTTTTCACTAGAATAATTATAATGTAAATATTGCTTAATGTAAACCACTTTAAGCTTGAAATTTCAGGGGGTATAGACGATTTTATATCATTTGTAATATAAAACATTAAAAGCCGTTGTTATTTCTTCCATATTTCTAATATTGTTTAGCAAAACCTTACCGTTAAGGCTATAAGGACTTTTTCCATCCGTTGAATTTCCGGTGACGATAAAATCGACTAAATTTCGATCCTGTTCTTTCAAAAGTGTGAACGCTACACCTGTAACTGAGGGATATTTAGTCGTCAAAGTCGAAGCATCAAGTGTCAAATAGGCTGTAATGACAGACGAATCGTCAGAAACTTGGCTAATATTCCTAAGTTCATCTATGACAAAATCGACTGCCATTCGAACATCGAACTGCACTGCAGACAACTTGTCCCCTTTTTCATAGGTTTTCATATTGAAAAATAAGAAGTTGAATAAAGCACCAAGGACGATCGCGATTAATACGATCGTGACTATCAACTCAACTAATGTAAACCCTTGTCTCTTTTTTTGAAGGAAGATGGCGTTCATGTTTTCTCCTTTAATTTACTGACCAAAGATGTCATTGATAATTTCTCCAGTAAACACTGTTGATTCGTAAGTCGCGTAGTTTGAAGTGAATGTATAAACCGTATCTGTAGTGCTGATGACTACTTTATCATTTTCCATATGATAAAACACATTAGTAAAATTTAAAGTTGCAAATGACACACCTGGATTTGTACCAGTCCAGTTAAGTTTCCCCGTACTTACATTAATCACGGGCGTCGCTTGAAAAATTTTACCTTGCTCACCATCAACAATCAATCTTTTGTTCTTGGTGTCATAAGTGATGGAATTCAGATCATTTGGAGGTGTTAACAGATCTTCAATCCAGTTGAGTCCATCTGTTGAGGTGAATACTTTACCTCCTGACCCAACCACAAGATAAAAAGACTGGGTATCATCTTTATAGAGATAAACATCCTTGATGACAAAACTTGGAATCGCATCAAGTGAAGATGACCAACCATTAACCGTGTCGTATCTCACAATACTGCCATCATTTCCACCTATAATGATGCGTCCGGTATTGTCTCCGCTAATCGCAGTTAGTGCAACAGGTTGTATCGTTTCTCCAACAGTTCTAGAAAGTTGCGTTTCCAATGTCCAAGAAGATAGATCAACTGAAGACCAAACTTTTCCAATGTCAGAAACTAAAAAATATTTATTTAAATTTGCAGACCAAAAGACGTCATTCATCTTTTCGCTTAGTGAGGCTAATCCAGAGTTCCAGTTTTGTCTATGTGAAGTCGTTAATATGCGCCCCACTGAATCAGCCGCTAGATATCTTTCGTTGCCGTAAAAGCCTGATGTTATCTCGTCAAATGAAGGGAAGTTTGCCATTGATGAACGCTTTAGCCAATAATCGCCTGAAGCTGAGACATATAACCCGCCATTTGTTACGAGCACAATCTTTGGCGTTGTGACTGAAAATTTCGCTCTAGCAATTTCAAGTTTACCGGCCGAAATTGGTGTAATGATCCTTATAACGTAATTGCTTTTAGAATTTAAGAACGCATTGTTGCTCGGGAGGTTAAGCACAATTTCCGTTTCATTTGTCAAAATTACATCTGAACTATTGATTGTGTAGATTAAATTGCCGAAAAAATCGTAAATTTGAGCGTAGGTTCCGTTATTGAAATGCGTGTTCGTGCCAAGTACCGATAATTGTGCCAACGGCGACTGGCCTTCAGAAATAACAGAAGGTGTAATGCTTTCTATGGTTGGAACATAGGGAATAAACACCTCTTGACTTGCGGACTGAGAGGCATGCGATTTAGTGCTTTGTGCCACACCACCTGGAATCAGTATCGTCTTAGCACCAAAGGTAATGGAAACTTCTTTTTCGCTAATCGTTTCATTATTGGCCAATTGTGTGTCAACATCCCTTTGCGCGCTCATATAAGCGACGCCCTTGTTTCCTGCATTTAGAATGTTCACCGCACCAAAAACAAACATATTGATGAAAGCGACTAAGACAATGCCAAGTATACCCATAGAAATGATGAGTTCAACTAGAGTCATTCCTCTTCTTTTTTGTCTCTTATATTTAATTGGTTTCATGACAACCTCCAGTTTATTTCACCCATGTGTATGCTGTATAATCAAATGTATTTTGAGTGACCTGACCACCAGGATTAAAATGGCCTGCCAAATTTGGATCTTGGGTAATCGTCAATTGATTATGGAATGTCACGTCTTTTCCGACGATTCCACCATATAAAGAACCTGCACCTGCATTTTGAAACACAACATTTGAATAAGGTGCGTAAATAAACACTTCTTGTAACGATCCTTCACCTTTATATGTGACTGTCCACTGTGGATTAACGTCTCTTTTCATGACGTAAATAAACAATTTTGCATTGTTTTTCATCATAATTTCAGAATGATTATCAAATAATACATTGCCATTAACATACAAATGTACGATTCCAGATTCTACTATTAAGCTATCCAAGTTTGATCCACTACCTTTTAAATTTATTCCCGTCGAGTAGAATTTTGTACCTTCAGCTGAGCCCACCAATGTTCGGTCACCATTTATAAGACCTAAGTCCGTATATGCGCCTTCCAGAATTATCTCAGGCAAATAGAG
>DMYC01000361.1 GCA_003482695.1 Clostridiales bacterium UBA8960 | reverse complement strand
CGATCACCTGGGTTAATAAGCCTATTTTCTTTAACTGTTTTTCTAAGATTGCCCAAAATGCTGTTCATCAGTCTTCCTTTGCGTCATACTTATATACCTCAGAATAAGGTTCGCTCCAGTTGCCTTCATTGTCTTTGACTTTTAAAACGATTTTGTATTCACCTTCAGTATCAAAGACTGGAAACAAGTTTTTATCTGTGAAAGTCTGAATGAGTGTGTCTGCATAATAAATTTCCCATGCGTATGCGTCAATTCTTTTCTCGCCCGTTGAGGTGTTCATGAATGCTATTCGGTCGTCTCTTAACGGCTCAATTACAAACTTGGCATTAACAGGCTCTGAGTTAAACAGTTGACTAAATCCAATAACGCTTAAAACAACTATGATAAGCGCAACGCCCGAAAGAATCAGCCATTTTGGGATGCGCTTTTTCTCATGCAACAATTCATCTTCATCAAACATTTGTGACATATCATCGTCGAACAAATCGTCATCCTCATCTAAAATTCTTTGTTTGTTCGATTTTGGAAGCGATTCCGGAAGTTGGTCTTCTTCTTCAAAAATGGCTTTAAACGATTTAGTATGCGTTATTGTAGCCTCATCGAGTGGTTCTGAAGTGGACTGCGAAATTGGATCGACATGAGTTTGAACGACTTGCTCAGCAATAGGTTCCTCAATAGGTTCCTCAATAGGCTCGGAAGACTCAACGGTCACTTCTGAAGGCACAATCAGAAGATTGGCCAACTCTCTTTGTAGATCTTCGTGGAGTAAATCATCGCTCTTAATCTCGGATAACGTTTCAGGCATGATTTCTTCCTGAGGTAACTCATGTATTGGCTGAATTTTCGCATGACTTGCAGCGTCATAAAACTTAAGTGGCGGTCCTGCTTCTAAATCATTCAAAATGATCGTATACTCTGACCGAATCGTCTCAAACGCTTCAGGCTTCTCAAAAATAAAAATATCTTTGAAATGCGCTTTAAGTGTAGCTAATGAATCGAGTGTGTGATTGCCAATAATGAGATTGTCAATGAATTGACTATGGTAACCTTCAGCATCGTGAAGGATCATGTCAAGCGTTATTCCCACCTGCTTAAGGACATCTTTATATGTGTATTTTTGTGAAAGCGTATAGTCGACGAGCTCTCTAAATGAAAGGCCATCGTCATGGATTAGACATTGTTCATCATCTAGCAATTGTATTTTGATTGCATCAGGAAAATCATCATATTTAGCAATTTGCTTGAGGTAACTGTACGCGATTTGTATACGATCATCATAAGATAATGCTGACTTAGCAATGAATTTTCTGATTGGATGCCCTTTTTGCTCGCGTAATACGAGATGCAACTTTCCATCGTCTTCGATCAATGCCATGTAGTTGTTAAGGTGCGCTTCTATCATATGTTTGGTTGCGATCGCAAGATTTTCAGGCTTGAAGAACGTTATAAAAAAGACGTTAACTTTATCCATTTCATACACTGCACGGGAAAAACAAAGATCTAGATCCTCGTACAAAAGTTTCCATGATTTAAATTGCTGTAGGTTCATTAAACCCTCCCCCAAAAACCGACTTTTACTCCAATAATTCTACATTATAGTGGTTACTTTGTCTACCTTGTACTATAATTGAGTTGGTAAGTGAAAACTTTATCGAAACATAACTACAGGAGGGTTAAATGATTCGACTTCTTCATATATCCGACGTACACATCAATGCAAGCTATGCCAATAAAGATGAAATGATTCGAAAAAAACTGAAAACATGCATGTATGAAAGTTTAGATGCGATGGTCAATTTTTCGATTATGGAAAAAATAGATGCCTTAATCATCGCTGGCGATTTTTTTGATCATGAAAAAATCAATTTCCAAGATGAGGCTGAAGTCATGAAACTGATGGGTAAATTACTCGATGAAGGGTGTCATGTCATATATGTGACAGGCAACCACGATCCAATGAAAACGGCGCCATTTCTTAACTTGCTGACACATCATCAAAATTTTCATTTTTTTGATGATGAACAGGTGAAATGGACTGAATTAAGAAGCAAAAATGGTGAATTATTCAAAGTGGTGGGTGTTGGACATAAATCCAAGAATGAACAACGGTCTTTGATCACAAATTTTCCTCCAAAAGCAGATGATGGCATTTGGATCGGAGTCGCTCATGCCAGTGTTCCATCTGCCATAACCACACCAGATAAGCAAAGTTATATGGCGACCCCTCTAAAAGTGATCGAACAATTGAATTATGATTATTTTGCTTTAGGACATATCCATATTAGACAAAAACTCACTTCGAAAATTGCTTACTCAGGTAACATTCAGGGGCTTAACATAAAAGAAACGGGTGCAAAAGGTGGCTATCTTGTCGAGATTGACAGAGCGCATGTTCATGTGAGTGAAGTTGATTTCAATGCCTTGCAGTGGGAAATCATAGAGTGCCTGTTGACACCTGAGACTTCGAACTTAACAGAGTTGCAATCGCTTATGTTAAACCAAATTATGACCAAACTATCTGAAACGAAATTGCCTTCGAGAAACATGATGATCAGAATCGTTTTATCTGGCAAATCCATTTTGAAGGAGGCACTCAGCGACCAAGCAAATGTTGCGTTTTTATGTGATGTTCTTAAAAGAAAAGTGGGTTTGATGGATGTTGAAATAAAGACAAATCAACTTTCCTACCCTGTGGATGTTGAGGCGCTCATGAATGAACATACGGTTTTGTCCGAGATGATAACCCGCATAACCAATGGCTCATATGAAGAGGCGCTTTTAAATAAGATTTACAGCCTGCCAATATTCAAATCAAATACAACTCAAGAAGAGAAAAAAAGGGTTCTCGAATCAATGAAAGAACGATTGATCGAAGAAATTGTCGAGAGAATGGTGATTAAACATGAAGATTAATAAGTTAAGTTACAAAGTGTTTGGAAAGCTTGAAGATATTGAGCTTTCATTCTCGCATGCACTCAACGTCTTATTAGGTGTAAATGAAGCAGGAAAGTCAACGATATTCAATAGCATCATGACTTTAATTTACGGTTTTAAGCCTTCTAATCGTGATAAACACCCTTATACAAATTGGGAAAAAAATGAAATACATTTTTCTGGTGAAATAGAAGAATCGTCGGAACTTTTTGTAATAGAGCGGCGTCTAAAAAGCGTACCTAAGTTTAGCCTTGTGAATGTTGAAACCAAAAATATCCAGACATTTAAAAATGAGGCGATTCCATTTGTTAAAAATGTCAGCGATATGTTGTATGAAAGTGTTTTTCATCTCACAGCGGATCAACTTGGTAGGTTCGAAAAGGATTCTTGGGAAAGCATTCAAGAAAAGTTGATTTTCAATTATGGTACGGATTATTTGTGTAAAACATCAGATGTAATAAGTAAAATCGAACAAGACATCAATGCACTATGGCGCAAAGATAAAAAAGGGAATCCTCTGATCAATCAACTTCAAATGGATATCGGCGGTTTAAAAATGAAGCGGCATGAAGTTGAAAACGTTTATGAGCTTTCTAAAATAAAAAGCGAACGTCTTGATGGCATTCTAAATGAAATGGAAGTGATTGGGAAAGAAAAAACCAAGTTGGACCATTTGCTGAAGTGTGGTAGAGAAGCTATGCCTATCAAGTTGCTTAAAGAAAAAATAGATGCCATTCATAAGTCAATCTACAATGAAACCGAATTTATGAAGTTGAGCCCTAAAATCATAGACGAGATAGAGACATATGTGCGGAGAATTTCCGAACTGAAAGAAAGAAGCGCGCAGATTGAAAAAGAGATTGATTCAACTATAAAATCATTGACGCCTTACTCAGAGCAAGACCTAAAACTTCTAAAACTTAGCCGCGACCATGATGAACTTAACGCTTTACTTGATGAACTCATGAAACTTGATCATGATGAACATATAAAGTTGGATGACTTGATAAAATCAAAAGAAAAAAGTGCAAGTCAGTTCAGACTCTTGTTCAATATGGATTTGACTGATGTTTTGAAGGTTGCGTTAAAGCAGATTCAAGTGCTTGATTTGATGTCTAGTCTTCAAAAGTATGCCGAGAATCATGAAAAGAACATCGAGATAGAAAAAAGAATCCAGCTCAACTATGATGCAAACAAAAAAATGCATTTAATCGTTGGCGTATTCGGATTCTTACTCTTGATTATCGGATGGGTTAACACCTCTTTTTTGGGCATCAGTTTTATAGGGGTTGCACTGATTGGATATGCAGTCGCCAAATTTAAACCGACAAGAAAGATGGACCGCCAGGAACTGTTTGATTTGACTGAACTGGAGCAAAAAATCATAGGGGCTATGCATGGCATTGAGCTGCCGAGTTATGTATGGGGGGACGATAGTCAGAGATTTTTAAGCAAGTTGGAATTGTTGATTATGACATTATTCGAAGAGGATACGCTAGAAGAAAAGTGGGTAAACATTTTAGAGCATAAGAAGAATCTCGAAAATAGAATTACATCACTTCTCACTGAATATGACATCAACACTTCAAGAGGCGCAAAACTGACGCTTCAGTTTACACTTGCCCAGATGGCACATTTATCAAAAAGCGATACAGAAGAAAATAAGAAAAAGACTAAATTGGAGGCTTTACAAGACAGTTTGGCATCTCTGATGACTGAAGTGCGTAAACTTGAGCATTCACTCAATGAGTTAAAACAAGAGGTTGAACGATTCGGAGAAGGCGATTACCAGTTTGGGTACGATCAAATCGTCCAAAACCATGAGCAAATTTTGAAAATAAAACTGTATGAGGATGAACTTAAGCGATTTAATGATCCGATATCAGATTTTGAAGATGTTTCAGAAGAAAAGATTGAAGCGCTTGAGTTCGAGAGAACACAGCTATTTAGTCGCGAAAAAGCGCTTATAGAGGAAAAACATCAAACGATGAATGAAATTTCTAAGTTCAATGACATGATGAATTTGGAGGAAATCGATAGTGCCATACTGATTAAGGAAGAAATGCTTAACGAACTTACTGAAAAACGCGATCAGCTTATGATTTTAAGTGAAGTTGTCAAATATTCAGACGAGAGATTTAGGCTTCAAAATCAGCCAAACATTATAAGTCGAGTCAGTTATTTTATGAGTAAAATGACTGGGGGAAAGTATAGCGAAGTCTTGATCAATGAGCAAATGGAACTTCAATTCCTGGTCGATGGTGAAATTTTACCTATCTCAAAGGCGTTTAGCAAAGGCACGATTCAACAACTCTTTTTTGCATATCGACTTGCAATAATTGAGGCGCTTGACCCTGAAAATGCATTGCCGCTGGTATTGGATGAGGCGTTTGTAAATTGGGATATCCATAGATTCATGGAGACGATTGACATCATAGACGAAATCTCCAAACAAAGACAAATATTTGTATTCACTTGCCACCATTATGTGGCAGACTTGATAAAAGAAAAATCAGGATGTAACATGCAAGAGGTGAGCGCATGAGTAAAGAACTTTTAGAAGAACTTGCGTTCGAAAAAAGTAAACGAGAAATACTGAAACAAAATTCAGCTACAAAACCTGAGAATCAAGAGACAAAAAGATATGAAAAACACAATAAATTCGCTTGGGAAATCGAACTTGAAAATTATAGGAAATCTAAGGCAAAAGAACGGTTCTACTTTTTCGGGGCGATGTGTGGCATTTTATCATTATTTTGGAATATTCTAATGCAATTTTAATGAATAATTTATTTTAACTAAATGATGACGCGTTATGATGAGATTGGCGCATTTTGAAAGGAGGTCATGACGTGGATGAGAACATAATTGAAAAAAGTGCAATGAAGGATTGCGTCATAAAAGTAAAAGATCTTCGAAAAGTTTATAAAGTCGGCACTGAAAAAGTAGTCGCACTTAATAAAATCAATTTAGAGATTTATCGTGGTGAGATATGCTGTATTCTTGGAACATCCGGTTCTGGAAAGTCAACGCTGTTAAATATGATGGCTGGGCTTGAGAAGCCAACTAAGGGAACCATTGAAATCAAAAATAACGCAATTGATGTGATGACAGAGAAACAACTTGCCGGGTTTAGACAAAAGTATATCGGTTTTATTTTTCAGTCCTATAATCTTTTAACGGCTTTAACGGCTCTCGA
>DMYC01000275.1 GCA_003482695.1 Clostridiales bacterium UBA8960 | reverse complement strand
GTAATCGAACCGGGTACCATTACTCACGCGAGTAATGGTACCCGGTTCGATTACTCACTCACTCTTACCTACAGAATACAGCTAACAAAAAAACGTGTCAAGGTTTGGAACCTTTCTGCATCACTTAGCGTCTAATAACTATGACCGCAAATAAACAAGACATGTAAAAAGGAGAAAAAATTATGAAATTTAAAACAGGCTCATTAGGCTTAATGGCTTTGGCAGGAATACTTTTCCTATCAGGGTGTTCACAAGTAGATAAGGAAATGATCAATGACGAAAATCCAGCACAAAGCCCAGCAATTATTGTAACCGAAGAGGATGCAACTTCTGAGGAAACAACTGCAAATCCCGCAGCTGGCATCAGCGAAAAAATCGATGAATCCACTGCTAGAGCGATGCAGTTTGACAAATTGATCGAAGGCATCAAAAATATTACACTTAGAGACGTTGAGGACAACATCATCGAGAGAACTTTCACAGCAGAAGAAATCATCGCCATCGAAACGGCCTTCAATGAAAGCTATATCATGGATACGATGTACATTCAAATGATCGCGGGTTACAACATGACGATTGAACTTGAAAATGGCGAAGAAGTCTTCATCACAAGCTATGGCGATCCAGTCTTTATCGTAGCGCGCGTTGGCGATGAAACTTATCACTTAGGATGTGAAACAATTGCAACCATTTTGCTTGAAGGCATGAACTAAAAGATGGGTATATATCAGGCGTGGTAATATACACAAAATTTAATTGATCAGGCTGCCACTTTTGGCAGTCTTTTTCCCATTTAATATAATGAGGAGTGTGAGATACATGTTGAAAAAAATGCTAATTTTTACAGTGCTGGCGCTCATGTGCTGGCTCCCAAGCTATGCAGACGATGCAATTCGGGTCGAAATGGACGGAAAGCCGATTGAGTTCGATGTCGCACCGCGTATTGAGAATGGTCGGACGCTTGTGCCCTTTAAGGCGATTTTTGAAGCACTTGGCTTAAAAATCGACTGGATCGGCGAGAGCCGTATTGCGACAGCGTATAATGCCGACATGAATGTGTCTGTTAAAATCGATGCTGCATACGGCAACATCAACGGTGAGTTGATCAAACTTGATGTACCGGGAAAAATCGTCAATGGACGTACTTTAGTGCCGCTCAAATTCGTATCAGAAGCCTTTGGTAGCGAAGTGACTTGGGATGCAGAAAAACGGTTGGTGTCCATTAAGAGCGGTTTTAAACCTTATGTCTACACCGAAGACCTTCCAGCAGTGGATTCACTTGAAAAACTCAAGTTAATCCTAGAATACGCCGGAAAATATTCACACTACATCTATCCGTATCGCGACGACTTCATCATGGAACCATCCGTTCCCGATGGAAAAGGAGATTCACCTGTTGCACAACCTGAAACTGCACCATCGCTTGGTTCAGATCACAGCACCACAAATGTTCAGGTTGCTGGTGTGGACGAGGCGGATATCGTGAAGACTGACGGAAACACGATTTATCAGTTGCGTTCACGAGACCTGAAAATTACAGATATCTCAACAGGTGTCATGAAGACGATCGCGACAATATCTTTTGATGATATGGTTGGCATTTCTGAATTTTACCTTTATGATGGCAAACTTATTGTTATTGGCACAAGTCAAATGTTCTACCCAATGTATGAAAGATTTGCGCCTGACATCATGCCAATGCCTCAAGTGTCACCAAAAACGTTGATTTACTTTTACGATGTGAGAAATCCTGCAGCACCGAGCCTTGTCAGAAAATATGAGGGCGATGGCAGTTATATGACTTCACGTCTTTCTGATGGCAAACTGTATATGGTTTTGAACAAATGGTTAACGACCTACAATCTGACGGCTGAGAGTGTTTTGCCGAGCTTTACAGACACTTTGATTTTCCCTAAAGACAATGTAGAAAACAAGTCACAAATCGACTTTGATGCTCTAAGGTATTTCCCAGACACCATTGAGTCAAATTTGATGATTACGCTTGGTTTCAATCTGGACCTTATGACTCAAAGCCCACACAAGGCAGCATATCTCGGTAACAGTACAAATGTCTATGCAGATGCAAGTTCAATGATCATCGCGCTAGACCGCTACCATTACGATTTTAGAATTCAAAGTAGCCTCATCGCCCCGAGCTTCCAAAATACAACTGAGCTTTATAAGTTCAATCTCGTTAATGGTGCTGTGAACTTCAGTGCGAAAGGTTCTGTCCCTGGACGCATCCTCAATCAGTTTTCTATGGATGCCTACAATGGCAATTATCGCATTGCAACAACATCAGGTGATACTTGGATGGATACATCACAAAATAACATCTATGTATTAGGTAGCAACATGGTACTTAAAGGCAAACTCGAAGGTTTGGCACCTAGTGAACGCATATACTCAGCAAGGTTTGTTGGGGACCGTGCTTATCTTGTCACCTTTAGACAAGTGGATCCGTTCTATGTGATTGATTTGAAAGATCCTGCGATGCCTAGAGTTTTGGGCTACTTGAAAATACCTGGTTTCAGCGACTATCTTCACCCTTATGACGAGAACACCATCATAGGATTTGGTAGGGACACCATCGATACGGCCAATGGTCCGATTCTTGGAGGTATTAAAATTGCCATGTTTGATGTCACCGATGTGACAAAACCAATTGAGAAGAGCAAAATCGTGTTAGGTAGCAGCAGCAGCTGGTCAGATGTGCTTTATAACCATAAAGCGCTCCTGTTTTCAAAAGATAAAAACCTATTCGCTTTGCCGGTCACATTGTATTCAGGCGTTGGCATGGAAAACCGATTCACCTTCCAAGGCGCATACGTGTACAGTGTCAGCCCGTCAACTGGTTTCGTGTTAAGAGGCACTTCCACACATCTTACACAGCCTGAAATCGACGACAGCATCCTGAAATGGTACGACACAACGAAAAACGTTAGCCGCATCATCTGGTCCGGTACGAATCTTTACACGCTTTCAGAATACGGAATAAAAAGCCATGATCTGTCGACCATGGCTGAGAAAAGTTTTATGAAATATTGATTTGGGAGTTGAGGTGTCAGTCTTTTTGACTCAGTACCATGGGTTGTCTTTCTTATATGTCTTTATGGTGCCACCGGAAGTCAATGTGTCCACTTCAATCCTGAATCCAGAGGCATAATCGGTGTTGATGTCCGCTTTAAAGGTCGCTTGGTCTTCTGCATTCCAGTACCCTGCGATCTGATCGCTTGCATTTAGCGTGCCATCCTTGATCAACGCATCTTTATAGTAAATGCGATAGGTGGCTTCAACAACGTCCATTTCAAAGGGATTGTCCAGTTTGTTGAAATCATAAAGCGACTTCATTGGATATAGTGAGTTGTTTAAGTAATATTCTAAATACTGTGTTTCATTTTGGAAGAGCTCAATTTTATAATTGAGCTTTCCTTTATCCGGTGTATCGACGCCTAAGTAGCTTGTGGTCATTTGAATTTGGTGGGTATTTTGACGCCATTCGCGTATCGGCAAGACGCCAAGGGTTTCTTTGACCTGTTCGCCATTGCCTGAAATGATGATTGATAGCTCATAATTCTTGTTCACATCGAAATTTGCGTCAAATAAGTATACATTCGTTGTCCTCTCAACAAGATTTACGGTTTGCTCAGCGTCATAATGCAGCTGCGTTAAA
>DMYC01000069.1 GCA_003482695.1 Clostridiales bacterium UBA8960 | reverse complement strand
ACGCCGGTTTTGTCATACGGGACAGAAAGCCCCCAATTTGATTCTCTTGGCGGCCTCCTACCTGCATGTCAGTTTTGAGTGCTTTATTTTTTGTACCTATAAATCGCGGCAATTCCGGTTGTACACGGCATCTTGTCTTCGGTCAGGACAAAGGCGTTCCCACCGTTCGACAAAACCATTTCTGCGAGGTCATCCAATACATCATCATAATTTGGATGATCAATGTCACCGTATTTGATTTTTCCAGTTTCATAATCGATTTTTCCTGGTATAATTTTGTCTTCTTCAATATAAACGGTATCCACGCGGCTTTCAAATGCGGCCTTTACAATTTCCTCTAAATCAACAGATCCCATTGCATCCGCTTCTGCATTTGCAAATGACTCTTTCAGGACTTTGTATTTTTCTGCATTGATGGTTTCTATAATCACTGTCGCTTTATCTTGAATTTCGTTCAAGTCCAGTGAGTCGATGGATTTTTTAATCCCCTCTTCTATTAAATAGGGATTGCTGCTTAACGCTTTGAAAAGTGAGTGGTGTTCTGTTAGCGAGACTAATATCAATGGCCATTTCATGGCTTTTGAGTAATGGTCTAGAACAAATGCGTCTACATATCTGAAATATTTCTCGGTATCCTTGTCAATTTCTTGTTGAGCATCACCGTGCCCATGATACATCGCTGGACCGCCAGTGCCGTTATAGGATCCGTGAGTCAAATGCGAATCTGTTTTTTGAGACCCGAGCACTTCGCTCAAGGTTCTCGGAATTTCTGCATCGATTTTAATGTTTTCAAAGCCGTATCGATTGCCTTTGTAAAGAGAAAAATTCTCTCGGCTTAAACCAAGTAAAAGATAATTCTCAATGGATTGAAAAGCCTTTAATATAGGCTTGATATGGAAACTGTTGGCTACAATAGCAAGTTCATTAACTGGATTGTTGAGTTTGTAAACGATACATTGACTTGAACTAGCGAAGACAGCCATGCCGTCCGAAGTGTGATTCCAAAATTCCTTGTCTTCTTTGAGTGCGTGTAGCGGTTTAAGGATTGCCGCTTTTAAGTCGGAATTCGGAAGTTCCTCTAGTGATTTTTCAATAACTTGAATCAAGTTCTTGAACACGATCAGGTCTTGTTTGTTTTCTGGAAACGATCTATGAGTCGGTTGATAAAGCGATACTACTGGTCCAACTTTATCGACGATCATATCCTCTGGAAAACGGTTCACAATTTTATATAACATTTAATGCCTTCCTTTCACAAAGTGCAATTTGTATTGCATCCTCTTTCTCCTTATACCCAATGGTTTATGAATTAAGAGCATAAATCGAAAAAGTGATCAGGGGGTCCGACCCCTTGATCACTTTTTCTAGATTCCTTCTGACTATTTAATTTGCGTCGTAAGCGTTTGAACCGGGCAAATCCCACACCAAGTTCGCGGCTTATACATGATTCCGATGACAAGACCAACTACTGTAGAGGTGAACATCACTGAGAATATTCTGTATCCCAAATGCGTGATGACATCAGGCACTACCCAGCTAAAGAGTTGGGGCAACTGCACTGGCAGTGGAAATGCGATCAGAAATCTAATGTATGCCATCGGTTCAAACCGTCCCATTGAGACCATAACAGTGGACATGACCACAAAGAGCAGATTGATGCAGAAAAAATTGACGACCATTCGTTTTGTCTTGGCAGAAAAGAGCCATGTTGGCGGCGTCATGCCAAGCGATGCTTTAGACAGCATTTTGGTAAATAGTGCTGCACGCGGACAGTAAGTCGTGCACCAAAGCTTTTTTCGAGTCTTCATATAAAGGACAAAGGGCGTCAGCATACAGATAAATCCCACTAGTGCCAAGGAAATGTGCACCATACTCAACACAAAAAACATGAGCGTCCCCATAAAAATCCAGTCAATCCACTTAATTTTTTTCATTAGGCGCCTCCAGTTTTTAAACCATCATACCTGAAAGCTTGATGATGTGCTGTGATGTGGTCACCAAAACGCACCTACTTCGTAATCTCCATATAGTGTCCATGCATCACAGACTCATCTGCAAAATAAAGTGGGTTTTCAAATGTTCCGATGTAGTCCTCACCTAAGAGCTTGTAAAGATCTGATCGGATGCCAAACTCTGGCAACTTGCCTAAAATATTTTTACCATCGAATAAAAACGCAACCTGGACAGGAGATGCAAAGCTACCGTCAGTGGTGAACTCGCCTCCTGCCGCGATGACGACCAGCACAGCCAATTGGCCATTTAACGCTTCTTGGATGTTCACACTGTCCACATCCAATCGAAGGGCTGCTGATGTCAATGTAGGCATGCCATCATACTCGCCAGACGCCGCACCTGTATGTGGTAAATCGTAAAGCTTAGCTGCGCGCTTATCTGTGAAGACGCTTTCCAGCTTGCCATTTTTTATGAGCGGAAGCTTATCTCCTTCTGTGAGGCACCCTTCTCGGTCGAAAAACGGTTCGAATTTTGCCTTTGAATCGCCCCACTGGTAGACGTTGACTCGGTCGTCAAAAAGTTTTTCTCCGAGTTTGCCTTTAAATAGCGAGCTGCCAGTCGCGTAGTTTTCTCCATTTAGCGAGCGTCCTAAAATGCCTGTAAGCGATTCAAAATCCAGCATAAATACAGGGAGCCTATCGCCTTCAGGCAAGGAAACTTTTGTGCGGTAAGCGTTTAAAATTTCCCGATTTTGATGCCAGAAGGCCTCTCTGTCAAATGTTCTGCCTTGGTATGCAAGGAAACCATCAAAAACATTCGGCCCCCCTTTCTCTTTGAGAATCAAACTAAGTGAGAACAAAGCATCTTCGTAAGTTAGGTCAAGTCCTTCCGTATTGCGCATCTGAACTTTCCATTCTCTAATGCCCGTGTTTTCGAAGAAGTCGAATTCCGTATAATTTTCGCGAAGCTCCTTAAGAATTGCTTCTGTGTGTTCGATTAATTCTTTTGCAGTTATCGGAGCCGGATTATAGTTGCGCGACTCAACATGGTTTCCTTGGAGCGGGTAGTCGTATTTGATGTTTGTAGCGAGATTTTCCATGGCGCGTTCAACAAGCAGATCATCTGCCACGTCACCCACTGCGCCTGAGATGCCGATCATGCCGTCCTTAAATACTCTGACGCCTTTTTTTACGATGTCTTTAGAGCGGATGGCTTCTATTTTACAGCCCTGAATTCTTAGGACGGTTTCCTTTTCAAAGACGGTTATAAATTCCTTTTTCACGTCACACCTCCAGGTTTATTGTACGTTCATGCGTTTAACACGCGTATATGGGCCGCCGAAACCAACTGGGAGTGGGTATTGGACCATTTTGCCACAACCACCGCCCACGAAGCTTAGAAGCTCAAATTCACTGCTGACAGCGTCCACTTCGCCAAGGGTCTCAAAGACATTTCCGGTCACAACAGCAACTTTAACAGGTGTTGTGATTTTTCCATTTTCTATTTTGTATGCACGGTTTGGTGCGATTGTGAATGTGGACATTCCCGATCCGTGTTTGATGGTTTCAATGTAGATGCCTTTCTCAATTTCAGAGACAATCTCCTCAAGTGGACGCGTTCCCTTTTCAATATAAGTGGTGGTCATGCGCACAATAGGTTCAAACTCAAAACTGACCGCTCTGGCATTGCCGGTTATGCCTTCTTCGAGAACGCTGCTTGTCGCTGTGCTGTGAAGCCTTCCTGTAAGTGCGCCCTCTGTGACAATATAAGTCTTATCGGCTCTATTGCCTTCATCATCAAATGGCATATAGCCGTTTCCGATGACATGTCCATCGTCGATGATGGTAAGTAGGTCAGCGCCTACTTTTTTACCAAGTGCCCATTCTTCTTTCATGGATGGGTCTCCCACCATGAAGTCCGATTCGCTTTTGTGTCCAAAGCTCTCGTGTGTGAAAACGCCAGTAGTAAGAGGGCTCATCAGCACAACATATTCGCCTGGTACAACGGGCTCAGCATGTTTCACAAAATAGATCGTCTTATCGAGCTGATCTTTAACATAGTCTTTAACATCTTTGATGTCCTCAAAGAAAATGCCAGCTTTTGAAACACTGCTTTGGTCCTTTTTGTCTTCATATGCCAGTTCTAAATTGAACCTTATGCCACACGTTTGCTTGTCAAATTTCACTTCAGTGCCTTTTGAGGTGAAAATCGTTTTGACGGTGCGGTTGTCTACATAGACCGCAGTGTGATGGACGATGGTTTCATCGTTTAATAGTTCCAAATAGGCAGCGAGACAAGCTTGTTTTTCCATAACTGGGATATCTTCGACTGACCGCTCTGAATAATTCATGATCGTTTCTCGGTTGACTTCAAATCGCTTGACGATCGGATGTTCTAAGATTTCAGGATTGGGCGTGCCCATTTCTGCGAGTGTGTTAACCTGTTCCTGAATGTGTGCAATATCTGTCGTGGCACTATAATACCAACGACTCCCATCAAATAGCCTAATAAATGCGCCAATGTTTCGTCTGACCTTCTGTTCTTGAAGGATGCCCTTCTTAAAAATGATTTTCGTGTCGAACACCTCTTCAATCCGTACATCGGTGTAAAACTGCTCCGGAAATTTGATCATACGTTTCCTCCTATGGTTAGATTTGTATCGAACTAACTCTATTATACATTATATTAGGTTAAATTTGGGTTAGAATTGAATAAAAAGTGATCAGGGGGTCCGACCCCCTGATCACCTCCTTGATCACTTCGTCAATTCATAAAATTTTAATGCTTTTTTAATAAATAATCGTGTATAATAATTGTATCGACCGAATCGGTTTATTGCATTCTATGAAAAGGAGGCATTTATTTGGAAGTGTTTCAGGAACTTAACGAAGAAAAGCGTTTGAGGATTATCAACGCCGGTTACAAAGTGTTCGGGGCGAATCGCTATGCTAAAGCGTCTGTGTCAGAGATTGCGAAGGAGGCGGGTATTGCGAAATCGATGGTGTTTCATTATTTTGGGACAAAGAAAGATTTTTATTTTTTCCTGATGGACCACTGCTATACGCTTTTTATCGACGCATTTGCGCACCTCAAAGTGATGGAAATTACCGACTTTTTTGAGAGAATCGAGACATACAGCCAAGCTGAAATGTCTATTCTAAGGATGTACCCTAACCTGTTCAAGTACATCATGCGGTTTTATTACGAGCGTGATCCTGAGGTGTTCGAGGGCGTTATGGATGTGATTACGAAGTCTCTTTCACTTGGAATGTCGATGACGCTCGATGGTGTGGACCGCTCGAAGTTCAAATCCGATGTGGACCTTGAGCAGCTTGCGAAGATGATCAGGTGGATGGGCGAAGGCATCAGCAATCAGTTTATGGAGTTTGATGAAAAAGCACTGGATGTCATTGAACGGGAAATGTCGAGCGCTATGAATGTGCTCAAATCGAGTTTATACAAGGAGGCCTATTTATGATTGAAGTTTCAAAATTGACGTTGACATACCCCAGCGGCAAAGGGGTTTTTGATCTGAATTTTAAGATCAGCGAAGGCAAAGTGACCGGTTATCTCGGGCCAAACGGCGCGGGTAAGACGACGACGATAAGGGCGATTATGGGGTTCATGGCGCCAAATAGCGGACTTTGCAAGGTGAACGGGCTGGACTGCGTGAAGCAGGCCCCTGAGATACAGCGGATTTTGGGGTATGTGCCTGGCGAGATTGCGTTTCTCGATGGTATGAAAGGACAAGAATTTTTGAAATTCCTCAGCCAGATGAGAGGCACAAACAACAAGAAATATGTGGATGAACTCTTTGAGCGTTTCGATGTGGATCCAACGGGTAAAATCAAGAAGCTGTCGAAGGGAAATAAGCAAAAACTCGCGATTATCGCTGCGTTTATGCACGACCCTAAGGTACTCGTACTCGATGAGCCGACGAGCGGGCTCGATCCATTGATGCAAAAGCGTTTTGTGGAGCTGATTAAGGATGAGAAGAAGAAAGGTAAGACGATTCTAATGTCGAGCCATATTTTTGAGGAAGTGGAAAAGACATGTGATGATGTCATTATTATAAGAGATGGGCGAATCGTGCACGCTTCTGACGTTGCGTCACTTAGCAAAGCGTCTGTGGTGCGGTATCACGTTGGGGTTTCGGATGTGGATGTGGCGCGTGGGGTATTGTCGACAGATTACGCCGTTACAAGTGCTGGCGATGCGCTCGAAGTGATGGTGCCTAAGGAGAAGGTGGATGCGTTTGTGAAGGCGCTTGCCGGGATGGAGGTTTTGCAGCTCGAGTCAAAGGCTCAGACGCTTGAAGATTTGTTTATGCAGTATTATAACAAGGAGGTGGCGCAATGATTATGACTTTGTTTGTCGCTAATATAAAGAAACACTGGATGCTTTTGCTGATCTTTTTTGCGGTTTTGACGATGTATACGACGATTATGATTTCCATGTTTAATCCGGATGATATGGAAGCGCTTATGCAGCTTGCTGAAGCGATGCCGGCTGGAATTATTGAAGCGATGGGCTTTTCTGCTTTGGTTACGGATCTTAGCAGCTATTTGGCAAGCTGGCTTTATGGGCTTTTGATGCTGGCGTTTCCGATGGTGTACTCGATTTTGCTTGGGCATAAACTTATTTGTAAGATGGTGGATAACAGTTCGTTTGCTTACCTATTGTCGACGCCGCATTCTCGTGTTAAGATAATTTTGACTCAAGGGCTTTATGCGCTGTGTTCGATGCTTGTTTTGTTTATTTTGGTGTTTCTGGTGGGGGTAGTCACTTCTGAGGCCATGTTCCCTGGACACCTTGATGTGGCACAGTATTTAAGGCTGAACGTGACGACGATGCTCGTGAATATGTTCGTGATGATGGTCGTGTTTTTGTTTTCGGCGATTTTCAATGATGCGAAGTATTCTGTCGGTTTTGGCTCTGGTGTGCCGATTATGTTTTTACTCTTTAATATGCTCTCGAATGCTTCGGATGAGGCTCAAGTTTTGGGTAAACTGACGCCTTACGGGTATTATGATTCGGTGTCGGTGGTTCAAGGTGCTGAAACGCTGGGGATTAATAGTGTGTTTTTGCTGGGTGCTTTGGCACTGCTTGGGGCCAGTGTGGTGATTTTTAACCGGAAACGTTTGCCGCTGTGATGCGAGAAATGTGGGCAGAGAACAATGATCAGGGGGTCGGACCCCTTGATCACTGACAATGACCAAGGGGTCCGACCCCCTGNNCAGGGGGTCCGACCCCCTAATCACTTTTCGTTCGGCTCAATTAATTTTTATGGGTGAGGAGATGTATGAAATCATTTTTATTTAGGTTGGTGCGTTTGATTTTTGGCCTTTTTGTTTATGGGGTTGGCATTGTGTTCATGATTCGTGCAAACATCGGGTACGCACCTTGGGATGTTTTTCATGCAGGTTTGTCGAACACTTTGGGGATTTCTTTTGGCACAGCATCCATTTGGGTCGGTGTGATGATCGTCATACTTGCCGTGTTTTTAGGTGAGCGGGTTGGCATGGGCACGCTCCTGAACATGTTGCTGATCGGTGTNNAGTTTTCATCGATTTGATCATGTTTCTGGACGTCATACCGAAGTCAGAGAATTTCGTTTTAGGGCTATTGATGATGGCCATCGGCATGATCGTGATCTCTCTAGCGACTTTTTTTTACATCGGATCCGGGTTTGGCGCAGGGCCGAGGGACAGTTTGATGGTGGCGGTGACTAGGCTTACCAAGCTTCCTGTTGGGGCATGTAGAGGAGCCATCGAAGTGATGGCCGTAATAGCGGGATGGCTTTTAGGTGGTTTACTCGGTATTGGCACAGTGATTTCAGCGTTTTCCATCGGGTTCTTTGTACAGATGACATTTAAGGTCATACGTTTTGATCCGACGAAAGTGAAGCATGAGACTTTGCTGGATACCGTTAAGCAGTTAGCGAAATGAACAAAAAAAGATCATGTTTTTAGGCGTAAGGCCTAATCACATGATCTTTTTTAATTATACTTTAAACTTGCGAATCATCGCTTGTAGGCTCTGAGCCATCTCAGAAAGGTCTTCACTCGCCTCTGCGATTTGCTCTGCTGAGGCCGTCTGCTCTTCTATCGCAGCGGAAGCTTCTTCAGTGGAGGCCGCATTCTCTTCGGCCACTGCAGATAGTGTATCGATATTGCCCATGACATGTGATTTGTTAGATTCCATCTCGATACTGGACTGATTGATGATGCCCACCATTTTTTCGGACTGCTTAATGGCACTTGCGATCTGATCAAATGTCTCTTTGGTCAGTTCGACGCATTTTTCTTCCTGTTTCACAATAACACCAGACTCCTGCATCTTCTGAACAGCCGTTTCAGAGTCCTTTTGCAGCCTCGAAACCATATCGTCGATGGTGGTCGTGGTGATTCTCGATTGTTCGGCCAGTTTTCTGATCTCGTCTGCAACCACAGCAAAACCACGTCCATGTTCGCCTGCTCTCGCCGCCTCAATCGAAGCATTAAGCGCAAGTAAATTTGTCTGTTCAGAAATGGAAGCGATCATACCACTGGCTTCACTAATTTTTGAAGAACTCTCATTCGTCTTTTGGATGCTGCTAAATACCACATCAGATGCAACCGCATTTTCTTTGGTCTTTTGAGCAAGTTCTGATACGACGGACAAACCTGAACTGACCAGCTGACTGATTTGTGCAGAAGCGGTCGATAAATCCTGCGTACCCTTTTGGTTATTCTCAATTTCTTTGCTTAACCGGTTCAGAGCGCTCGCTGCATCCATCGTATTCTTAGCCTGATCGGATGCCCCTTTGGCGATTTCGTTCACGGTTTGAGCCACTTCTTCAGACGCTGTCGCAGATTGATGCGCAGTCGCCGTTAACTCTTCAGATGTCGCGGACACTTGCTCTGCAGTGCTGGTAACGTTGATGAGCAGTTCTCGGACATTGTCCGACATGGAAAAGAGCGCCTTTGTCATTTGACCAATTTCATCTTTTCTATTTTCGATTTTTGAGAAGTTTTTCGTCTCATCTTTCGTAAAATCAAGCATGGCTTGTCTGTTGACGATTTGCGTTAAACCAACAATCGGAGCCGCAATGGATTTCGCAAGGAAAAATGCCACAATACTTGCTAAAACCACGACACCTGCTATGATGGTGAGCAGTGAAATGAACAAGTTTTGCACCCCAGAAAGCACTTCCGCTTTAAACGCCGTGTTGACGAGCGTCCAATTTGTGCCTTCAATCGGATGGTAGGCATAATATAAATCATCGCCGTTGTAGGTATAAGAACCTACGCCACTTTTATTTTCAAGCATAGACTCGAATGCCTTTGCCACAGGTAACAATTTCTGATCCGTTTTGGCCACCTCAATCGGCTGAAACTGATCCATAACCATGTCCCTATTATCATGCGCCACAACAATACCCAAATGGTTGATAATATACGCATAGCCTCGTTCGCCGTATCCCATTTCTTTTGTTATTTCCGACAATGCATTGCCATCGCGTCTCCCGATCAAGGCGCCAACCACGCGTCCATCCTTTACAATCGGTACCGCGTACATTAAGACGGCAGAGTTGGTGACTTTACTGATCAATACATCGGATATGTTCACTTCTCCAGCGAGTGCTTTTTTGATATATGCACGGTCCGCTAAATCCGAAGTATCGCCGCTTGTCACATATGTCGCTTGACCGGTAAGCGAGACGATCGCCATATCGAGATACCCTAGCCTTGCGACATCGCCTTTTAAGGATTCTTGTTGCGTTTTAAAATCCATTGATAGTGTGCTTGGGCGATTTGCGATCTCTTGTAGGAGAAGCAAACGGTTATCCACGATGATGTCTATTTTTTCTGACCCGAGCTTTGTTTCAGCGGCCAAAGAAACTTCTGCCTCTTGTGTCAAACTCTGACCACTTATGAATATTGAGATTCCACCCACGATGACACAGATTAATACAGCTAATAGAACAATCAGCAACGTTACTTTTCTCGTTATACCACTCTTCATACACGTCTCCTTTAATTTCCTCATTTGTATAACTTTGTTAATTTTTTAACTTTTCTTAATCATATTATAACCTGTATAGGGGGTTGTGTCCATTTCTCTTGTTCATAATTTCGAACAAAAAAAATGATCAGATTTGCCTTTTATCCATCTGATCATTTGCTTTCTTTACTTGTGATATTCCACTAAAACACCCATAAGGATCAGTGATGAGAATCAATTCTTTCATTTACAGAATACGGCAAGGTTTTCTACGGCGAAGGTCTTAAATTTTTTGGCCTTTCTCCCTGTCAATTGCTCAAATGTGTTTGTGATGGCCTTAGCTGTGCCAAGTCGCGTCATGAGGTAAAGTGCTATTGTTACATTGACATAACCAGGTTCCAGTTTTCTCACTTTAATGTAGTGTTTTCTGTATTTTAGAAAGCTGGGTCTGTTATAGCGAATGGTTCGGCCAGTGGCCTCGCTGAGGATCGTCGCGACTTCTTGATAGTTCAGGGCTTCAGGCCCTGTAATGGTGTGCGCCGTATTTTTGTATGTCTCAGGGTTTTGAAGCAATATCGCAGCGGCTTCGCCGATATCCGCCGCATCAATAAAGCTCGTCTGGCTATTTCCGGCAGGTATGAGGATTTCATCCATCGTTCTGATTTCTTCAGCGTGAATGCCCGAGATATTCTGCATAAAGAAGCCAGGGCGAATGTGTGCAAACGGAAGGCCACTTTGCTCGATGTATTTTTCGATTTTGTGATGGGGCGGTATCGTATTTTTTTCCACACCCATCAAGGAAAGAAAGGATACGAGTTTGATGTTTTTGTCGCGCATTTTGTCGATGAAGGGATAGAGGTCTTCTGGTTTGCCGAGGTGAGGTGGCCTCATCAAGAAAACGCGATCAACCTCATGAAGCGCGTCTTCATATGTGCTTGAGTCTGTGAAATCAAATAAAACTGCCGTTACATCTTCACCAAATGTTTGCCTTAGCCTTTCGACATTCGTGCCAGCGACGACGACCTGCGCCCCTAATGCGATTAGCGATTTTACAACATACTGCCCAACGTTTCCCGATGCGCCTGTTACCAATATTTTCATCGTTTGCTCTCCTTTGAAAGTGCGTTGTTTGCTTGTTCCATTAGTTTTATAAATAGGTCGAAATCTGTGGCGCCCATTTCCTTCTTTAGTATTTCGACGTTTTTCAGATAGGCTTCATAACTTTCGCCAACGAGGTTTATGGCCTTTTGAGTCATCTGTACGGTGTAACTTCTACCGTCAGTTTCAGATTTGTTTTTTATGAGGTATTTTTCTTCAAGCAAGTGATTCAGCATCGTGGTGACACTTGGTTTTTTGATTTGAAAAAATTGGCTGATCATGACTGGCGTTACTTTCGCACCGTGCTTGTGAATATAGATGAGTACGCCCATTTCGCTTGATCTAATGGGCAATTCTCTGCGGGTATTCATGTTTAAACGGCAGAACATGCCGATGGTATCCATGCTTTGGCCTATTTGAGGGTTCATGATGTTCTCCTTTTCATGTGGTTAGTCTGACTAACTATATTTTATGCTGGGTGTTGGGGTTTGTCAATCAAAAAGATTGGCGAGACAGAGTGATCAGGGAGTGATCAGGGGGTCCGACCCCCTGATCACTTTGCTGAGCCAATCTTTTTGATTGATCTGTGCCTTGCTTTACACCTTCTCATCTTGGTGCTATGATTAAAACGAGACATAACGATAGAAACGGAGACATAAATTTGAGTAAACTGGTATTGATATTAATTATGCAACTGTGCTACGTCCCCATGTTGGCACTTAGAACCATCTGTATGGTAAAAAAACTCACGGTTTTAACGGCCATTTTTGGCGTCATGGAGGCATTGATTTACGTTTTCGGCCTGTCGCTGGTGCTTAGTGGTGAACAATCTGTTATCGAGATGCTCGTCTATGCGTTTGGATTCGGGCTTGGGTTGATCGTCGGGATTTATATTGAAAACAGGATTGCGATCGGCTATACTTCAGTCATCGCCAATATTAGAGAAAAGAACATGGCACTCATTGAACATTTGAGAGAGAACGGCTATGGCGTTACTGTTTTTGAGGGTTAAGGGCGTGAGAGTTCACGATATAGACTTGACATTCTTACGAAAAGGTCGCTGGAAGGCGAGCTGCTTGAGATCATCAACCGCTTTGAACCTAGCGCTTTTGTGATTTTCTATGAGCCTAAGCTCTTTAAGGGTGGCTATATTTTGGAACTTATGAAAAAAAGGATGGCAAAGAGATAAGGAGAGGCTTTTTATGCATGAAGAAATCATAATCGGTGGGACTTACAAGCATTTTAAAGGCAACCTATATAAAGTGCTCGCCATTGCGAAGCATAGTGAGACTGAAGAACTAATGGTTGTCTATCAGAAGCTTTATGGCGACCATGACACTTGGGTAAGGCCATACGACATGTTTGTAGATATGAAAGAGATTGATGGAAAAATGATAAAACGTTTTGAATGGGTCGATTAGGATCGATCTTTTAAAGGAGGGTTTTGTGATGAAACGCATTTGGCGATTTACTGTGTTATGTTTGTCCGTTCTCACCCTTTTTTCTGGCTGTGGCACTTTACCTGTTTCAAAATCAAAGGGGATTCAAAAAAGCGAGGCGGCATTCACGCCTCAATCCATACGAACGCTCACACCCGAACTTGAGAATTCTATATCCGCTTCAAGCAGACTTGGATACGACCTTATGCAAGTGTTTGCAAAAGGCGAAAACACATTGATTTCTCCGATTAGCCTCTCATTTGCGCTTGCCATGCTCCTAAATGGTGCTGAAGGCGAAACGCTGGATGGGATTTTAAAGGTCATGGGTGAATCGTCAGTAGAGGGGCTGAACACACGATACAACGGCTTATTGTCCAGCCTTACAAAGTCTGGAGACACATCCGATGACAAGTCACTTACTGTGTTGCTTGGCAACAGTTTTTGGATTAGAGAACTGCTTGAGCCAAAACAAGATTTCGTAGACACCCTCGTTAAAAACTATGATGCAGAGGTGTACAAATCTGATTTCTCAGACCCTAAGACTGTGGATCAGATTAACAAATGGGTGGAAGACAAAACAAATGGGCTGCTTAAAGATACACTAGACTCGATATCCGGCGAGACGATTGCCTATTTGATGAATACGGTGTATTTTAATGGCGCATGGCTGTACGCTTACAGTCCTGAAGCCACTTATGACGATTCATTTTACCCGATCGAGGGTGGCGCGCAGTCCGTGAAGATGATGCATCAAACACGGCATCTCGACTATTATGAAGACGATTCTGTTCAAGTTGCCGCATTTCCATACCATGGCGGGATGACCATGAAAGTCGTGCTCCCAAAAGAGGATCTTATGAGTTTGATGCGTGATACATCCTTTGAAACACTTGAGTCATGGCTCGGTGCAACGGGTGAAACAAATGCAAGGCTCTATGTATCGATGCCAAAGTTCGAGTACGATGTTAAGAATAGTCTATCTGAGCCTTTGAAAGCGCTCGGTATGTCACTTGCTTTTGAGCCATTTAGAGCCGATTTTTCATCGATGGTGGATATTGCGCTTCAAAATGTTTATGTCAGTGATATTTTCCAAAACTGTAAAATCATCAATGACGAAAAAGGCACTGAGGCAGCAGCTGTTACCGTAGTGGAGATGGTTGTGACAAGCGCTCCAGTCGAAGTTACACCGATTGACTTCAACTGTAACAAACCTTTTTTGTACGTCATTGAAGAAGATGTCACCGGTGCGATTTTATTTATGGGGGCTGTGTTTAAGCCTTAAAGACGAAACAGGGGGAACAAATGGTGAAAGGCCATTTGTTCCCCCTTATTTTTTTACAGAAACAAAAATCCAAGCGCACCCCCAACGAGTATCACCACAGCTGGACTCAATCCGAATACCACTGTGAGTACGGTCGCCAAGACACCTAATGCGATGAGTTTGACGTCATTTTGCACACCTTTCATCATTTGAAGGCCAAAGCCAACAACGAGACCCCACGTCGCACCTTTGACGCCAAGTAAAATCTTGTTTCCATACTTGAATGTCGACCCCTTGGTTAAAAGACCAAAAAGCAACACGATCAATAAAATCGGCACAATTAAACTGCCTAAAATCGAAACGATAATACCCAGTACGCCGGCTTCTTTATACCCTACATATGTCGCAAACTTGATGGAAATCGCACCTGGAATCATCTGAGACGCGCCAAGTATTTTTGCATATTCGTCAGGCGAAAGCCAACCGTAGACATCCACCACCTGCTGTTCGATAAGTGGTATGAGCGTGTAACCGCCCCCAAATGACAGAAGCCCTACCTTGAAAAATGCAAGAAACAGTTCGGATAGAATCTTGAACATAACCCCCCTATTTTAGGAGTGATCTGCGGAGTGATCAGGGGGTCGGACCCCCTGATCACTTCGCAGATCATTTCCTTCTGATCACTTTCATGACCACTCTCTAATCAAAAATACACACCTTTCACAACATCCCCTTCGCTAAACATCCCCGCCTCTTTGGGAATGATCACATAGCCATTTGAGTTCGTTAAAAGTGTAATCATCCCCGACTTACCTGAAGTCGGTGTCGCCACCCACTCATTACCGCGATTCGAAATTTTAACCATCTGATACGTATCGCGACCTTTAGCCGCATAAACATTTTTCGTCAAACGCACTTCTACAGCGTGCGGATCCTCCACCTTATGCCCCCACGTTTTTAAAAGGCGCGCAGCCAAAATGTTGAAAACCACGATCGTCGACACAGGGTGCCCTGGAAGCCCGAACACTGGCACATCACCATGTTTCGCTATGATCGTCGGTTTGCCGGGTTTGATCGCCATACCCGCGAGCAAAACGCCCTCAGTGCACACATCCTCCATCAAAGCCTGCGTGTAATCCTTCTCACCCACAGAGCTTCCGCCTGAGATCACGACGAGATCCGCCGTATTAACCGCTTCATCGAGGTGTGCCCTTATCAAAGCATACTGATCTGGCAGCACTTTTTTGCTCACCACAGTAAGGCCTATTTTTTTACAAATCGCCGAAAGCGCAAACGTATTCAGTTCCCTAATTTTCCCCTTTTCCAGCGGTTCACTGGATGTGACGAGCTCATCACCTGTGGAAATGATCGCGATTGTTGGACGCTTGAGCACCTCCACTTCATAGTGACCAAGGGACGCCAATGCCCCAATCTCATGCACACCAATTATCGTCCCCGCTGCGAGGACTTCACTGCCGATCGACATATCTGAGCCGACCTCGATGATATTGTCGCGACCCTTTGCCCCTTTTAGGAACTTCACTGTCCCATCTTCAAGCCGCTCAGTATCTTCGATCATCGCCATCGCATCCGAGCCGTCCGGAATCATACCACCAGTTGGCACATAAACGCATTCGCCCTCTTTTAAGACAAGTGACGTCTCAAGCCCCATATCGACATTGCCCAGCAATCGCGCCACAAACGGCCCGTCAGAATTTTTTATTGCATACCCATCAACCGTTGATTTGGCAAACGCCGGCACCATCTCATGGCTGATGAGCGGATATTTTAAGACTCTCCCCAAAGCGTCTTCGAGAAGCACGCGTTCGCTACCGCTCGGTCCACTGGAAAAAGACGTTTCTATCAATTTCAATACAACTTCAATAGGATTCAGCTCAATTTTCTTTATCATGGGTGGTTCTCCTTTGCTGCGTCATTACGCGGTAAGGCCGCCATCCCAAAGAATGACGACCTTTTACAAATCTTTTTCATGATTATTGATGTGTCTCTTTTAAAAACGAACCCGTTCTGCCATATTTAACAGCCTGAACTTCGGCTAAAATCGCAAGCGCGATTTCTTCTGGTGTCTCGCCACCCACATCGAGACCGATCGGGGCGAACACTTTGTTAAGGCGCTCTTCCGAGATGCCTTCCTTTATCAGTTCTGCAAAGCAGTGTCTGATTTTATTACGGCTGCCGATCATCCCGATATAACGTGCATCCGACATGATGACGAGTCTGAGCGCTTCCATGTCATATAGATGGCCATGTGTCACGATCACCACACTCGTATCCGCATCTATACCTAAAACAGGCGGATTTTCCGGATCCAGAAGCAAAAGTTCATCTGCAACTGGAAAACGTGACCTAGAACAGTATTCGGGGCGTTGGTCGACGACGATAATGCGATAACCGAGCGCCTTAGCAAATCGGCTGAGCTCCAGTCCGATGTGACCACCACCGAAAATTATCAGATTCTCACGTTTTTCAAACGTCTTGACAAACACTTCCACAAGCCCACCACACGCCATACCCAGCGAGTGTTCAGACTCTTTTAAAGTAAGCTCGTATTTGAAAGTCTTTGATTCTTTGTTACGTAGACAGTTTGCCGCATCTTGCTTCGCGGTCTCTTCCACTTTGCCGCCACCGATCGTTCCAGCGATGAGGTGACCGCCTGAATCGACGATCATCATGCTGCCAACATCTCTTGGTCTACTTCCTGCGGCCTCAGTTAC
>DMYC01000400.1:2747-11479 GCA_003482695.1 Clostridiales bacterium UBA8960 | reverse complement strand
TTATATCTAAGAGCAAGCATCCGCCATAATTCGATGAGTTCATCCATATTTTTTTCATCTGTAAACAATTCGGGTTTATCATGTTCGCTGTCATCGATGTTTGTTCCAGTCTGACCACCTGGCGCACCATGCATATCTAGTATCACGTAAATCTGCCATTTCTTGCACCACTGGATTAAACGATCCAATCGATCAATGGTTGCTTTGTTAAACACCACGCCCTTTTCTGTTTGCGTGTATAGCCTTCTTGCATTTAAAGGCATTCTCACAGAATTAAAGCCCCTTTTTGCAATCTGTTCGATATCAAATTCTGTAATGTAGCGATCAAAGTAAGCTTCCCAAAACACCTCTGCATAATCTTTACCACACAATGTTTCGATTAGTGCTTCCATACGCCTAGGTCGGTCGCACTTCGTATAAAACTTCCACATATAGCCCTCTGGCAAAAACCATCCTCCCAGTCCAAATCCCCTGAGCAATATCGGCGATTCTCCACAGTAAAGAGCTGTCCCCTTTGCATAAATAAAGTCCATGTACTATCCTTTCAAAGCACCATCCGATATGCCTTTAAGTATATTCTTTTGAAAAATGGCGTAAAAAACAATTACAGGTAAGGCTGCCAATATAAGCGCACTAAGTATGGCGGTCCAATCACTGCTATACTGACCAAAAAGTGTGTTTGTTGAAAGCAACAGCGTGTATTTCTTGTTGTCCGAAATAATGATGAGTGGTAACAAAAAGTCGTTCCAAATCCATAAGATATTCGTGATGGCTATAGTGACTGTGATGGGCTTTAACATTGGAAAAACCACCAAAAAAAACGTTTGAAAGGCGTTACAGCCATCTATGGCGGCTGCCTCCTCAAGCTCAATGGGTATGCTCTTCACAAAGCCATGATATAAAAAGATCGCCATACTAACGCCCATTCCAGCATAAATGAAAGACAAACCAATCAAGGAATTCTTAATTTTTAAGATGAGAACGAGTTTATATAAAGGAATCATGATTGAACTGAAGGGGATCAGCATCGAAAAAATAAAAAGCGCCAGTATTAAAGAAGACAGCTTCGTCTTGGTTCTACAGAGCTTCCAGCCTGCGAGTGCGGAAAAAACAATCATGACTGAAACGCTGAGTGAAGATAAAAATATGGTGTTGAACAAACTCCTTAAGTAGTTCATTTTTTCAAATGTTCTGCTGTAATTTTCAAACCTGAGTTTCGTAGGCCACGACATCACGTTCGTTAAAAGTTCGCCATTGGTTTTAAAAGAGTTGACTAAGGCCATCCAAAGCGGCAATAAACAAATGACCGCGGCGATTGCTAAAAATGTATAGACGCAAATGTTGAAAACAAGTCTCTTTTTTATCATGATCTCATCGTCCTTTCTTCCGCTTATGCTTCATGCTCTTTCTGGCTCATGATCCTGATTTGAATAATCGTAATGACGAGTACGATGATGAACAAAACTGTAGACTTTGCAGTCGCATAGCCGTACCGAATATTTCCTCTAAAGGCCTCCTCGTATATGTTCATCGCCGTCGATTGCGTCGCCCTACCAGGTCCGCCTCCAGTCAGTGAATAAATGACATCGAACACTTGGAAACTCGAATTTAAAGTCCAAAAGACACAAATAGTAACCGCGTGCCTAATCATCGGCATGACAACTGACCAAAAAGTTTGCCATCCGCTTGCACCATCGAGATAAGCGGCTTCCTTAAGAGATGTTGGAACGCCTTGTAGCGCTGCCATATATATAATCATCAAATACCCCACAGAGCCCCATGATGCCACGACGATAATCGCTATAAACGCATACTTAGGGTCGCCGATCCAAGACTTATCGAGAAACGTGAGTCCCCAGTTATCCGCCATGTAGTAAAGCACTTTTGTCACGATGAACATCCACATATAACCACCAATAATCATACTGATCATATTCGGCATATAGAAAACGGTTCTAAATAAACCTTTTCCCTTGTTAATGCTCTCAATTAGACTTGCTAGTAAGAGGGCAATGACGTTGGCCACGATGACCATCACGATGACATATTTAAACGTAAACCATACTGAGTTCCAAAAGTACCGGTCACTCAGAATTTCTATAAAGTTTGTTATCCCAACAAAATTATAGGTTTTGTTCAGTCCATTCCAATCGGTTGTTGCATAAAAGAGCCCTAATACAGCAGGAAGAAGTTTAAACAACCCGTATACAATGAGTGCTGGTGCAACAAATAACATCAGACTGATATTTGAATTCATTTTTTTCATCGGGTTCACCTCCCTAAAGGCGTCATTAAAAAAAGGGCGAGCTTTCGCTTGCCCTTATCGCCTTAAAACGATTATTTGTTGCTGCTTTTATAGACTTCATCCATTCTCTTGATAAAGGCTTCTTTCGTAACCGTTTTAACATAGTATTCTTGAAGCAACTTGCCTTGTTCATCTGTAACCGCAGAAGGCAGTACCAGATCTTTATACGCTTTTCCTGCCGCTACGAATGATGATGCATCCGCAACCCAAGAAGCTGGCTCGTAGTTATGAATCGATGCAAGTGGATTAAACGAGCACGCCTGAAAGAGTGCAGCAGAGTCTTTATCATCCAAGACGTAATTTGCAAACTTAAGTGCCAAGTCCATTTCCTTTGCGTCCGGGTGAACTGCAATCGTTGTTGAGGTTGATAAGTTAACGCTTGTACACGCTTCATTATCATTGACAGGAAGTGCAAATACGCCAAGCTTCATCTCAGGATTCGTTGCCATGATTGTTCCTGACGCCCAAGTGCCTTGAACAAACATCGCCGCTTTTCCGTTTGCAAAATCAGCAGCTCCTGCTTCTGATCCAACTTCCATCGCACGAATGGTTCCGTTTTCCATGATTAAATCAATTGGTCCAAATATATCAATAACTTCTTCATATGAGCCCTTATCGTTGTTCATTCTGTCAACCCAATCCGGAAGGTCGCCTGACACTTTGCCACCTAAGGTAAGTGCTGTCATGAGTTGTGGCACCCACTGTTCTTGGAAAGCCAACATAAATGGCGTGTAATTATTCGCTTTTAGAACGTCAACGATGTTTTTCAGTTCTGTCAGTGTTTTTGGCGCTTTCAGATTCAACGACTCAAATATGGTCTTGTTGTATAAAACGCCCCATGCTTGACTTTCCAGTGGCACACCTAAGAGCTTGCCATCAATAGATACGGTCGCCTTAACGTTCTCAAATATTTTGCTTGCCAATGGTTCATTTGATAAATCTGTCAAATAACCTGCTTTATTGTAGGTTCCGATATTATTGCTGTGAAGTGTGTATAAATCCGGTGCATCGTCGCCGGTCAGCCTTGCTTGCAAGACGCTTTCATATTGATCGGAGCTTGGCATTTCAAGATTCACTTTGACTTTAATGTTCTCTTCAGCTAACATTTTTGCTTCGAACTGTTGCACATAGGTATCCCACTGGTCCATGAACTGAGGAATACTCATCATGATATTCAGTTCTGCTTCACGTGGTTTTTCCCCCGTCGCAACAACTTCAGCAACAGGTTGCTTTGTACAAGCAACGCTTAACAGCACCATACAGACCACAAGAGATAATGCTAAAATCTTTTTCATAATACTCCCCTTCAAATCATTATTTTTGACTAGACTTATTATTATAATCTCTTATTTTGCTGTATTATACATTATCCACTATTGTTCTGATTTATTGTCAATTTTTAATGTCTGTTTCATTTCACCAGGTGTCATCGAGAAATATTTTTTAAATTTCTTATAAAAATGGGGCTGCTCGATATATCCGACCATAAATCCAACATCCTTGATTGGGATGTTATGCTCGAGTATCAACGTTTTTGCCTTTTCCATTCTTAGGGACGCAACATAATCACTAAATCCAACGCCTACAGTGGCTTTGAACGTTTTACTAAGGTATTCTTTGCTCACATAAAACCTCGAAGCCGTTTGTTCTAAGCTGATGCTTTCGGTGAAGTTCTCTTCGATATAAGCCTTGATTAATCCGATGTCCAATCGATGCCTATTTTTGATGGAAATTTGAATGTCCCTTGATGCTTTGCAGTATAAATCGCAAATGAAACGCAACATTTCAAGGCTCGTACTATCGTGATTGAACACAAACGAGGTCTCGGTTGCCCCGAAAAAATCCCTCACAGTGAACGCTTTCTCTCTAATGAAGAGCTGGAGTTGGCTCATGAGAATATAGTACATACAGATCATCACACCTTTTGGTTCACTGGTGACGCCTTTTTCATCAACCAACTGAATCAGGTCATCGAAAACGCGCTTAATCGCATCTGCATCGTCAGAATACAAACTGTCGTGTGCGGAGGCTTTAAGATCGTAAAACTGTTTTGCCCAAGGCACCTCTAAAAACCCCGAAGCGGCGATTTCATAATCCCATTTTTCTTTCTTGCTACGTGAGTCCAATTTTTTTGTACAGCATACAAGTTGCTCATTCAGTTCGTCTGGTTTAATCGGCTTAAGCAAATAGTCTGTTACATCAAGCTTCATTGCGCTATGGATGTAGTCAAAATCATCATAGCCGCTGATGATCAAAATCTCAGCATCGTTTCCTGATTTTCTCAAATGGCTCACGAGCTGAATGCCATTCATGTTGGGCATGTGGACATCTGTGATGATGATATCCGGTTTGAATTTTTGTATAAGTTCAAGCCCAAAATCGCCATCAGATGATTCACCAACTATTATGAGTCCAAGCTCATCCCACTTGACAAGATTTTTTATAACCTCACGCGTCCACCGTTCATCATCAATAATAACCACTTTATACTGCATGCCTATCCTCCTCAAGTACTTTCATTCTGACCTGAATCGTGGTGCCTTCTCCATTTTCGCTATCAACCGTGACGCCGTATTTCTTGTCTGGATTTCTTAGTCGAATCCTCGAGTGAACATTGCCAAGTCCTATGTGCATGCTTGTGCTCAGCGCATTTTCCACATTTTTGGCAAGATCCTCGTGAATGCTTGTAAGTTTCTCTTCTGCGATGCCGATGCCATTGTCGAAAATAGTCAAACATAAATCGCCATCCTCGGTCAGTTCGCCGCTTAGAACGATTCGCCAATCGCCTTTTTTATTAAGAAGGCCATGCTCAAAGCTGTTTTCAATAAGCGGCTGGAGTATGAGTTTTGGAACGTGTATCGCCAATAGGGCATCTGGTATGACAATATCAAACGCAATACGATTCCCAAATCTTTGATTTTGAATCGACAGGTAACTGTTCAAATACTTGATTTCCTCACTTAATTTAACCATTTCTTTCGAGAAATTGAGAGAATATCGCATGATGTCGCTTAGCGCGACTGTAATCTCATACACTTCTGAAGCGTTCTTTTTTAAAGCCATTCCGCCGATTACTTGAAGGGTGTTGTACATGAAATGTGGGTTGATTTGAGCTTGTAGTGCCCTAAGCTGTGCATCTTTCCTATCGAGTTCACTTTGATACTCGCTGATAATCAGTTCTCTGTTGCGACTGAGCATGACATCAAAGCTCTCGTGGAGAAAACCGATTTCGTCTTGCCTTTCAGAATTAATGGGAATATGTGTCTCAATCAGATTAATATTTCTAATTTCATTCGCCAAATGGATAATGGGTTTACTGATGACATGAGACAAAACGATAGAGCAAAGCAGCGAAATGACAACAGAGAGCACCGCTGCAAAAAAGCCGCCTAGCAGCGTTTTGTTAAGCGCAAGAAGAATCGTTTTGTTCGGCACAGCTTGTATGATTTTAAGCTTGCCGCCTCCCACCGATCGATAAAACCAGAACATGCCATCTTTTGTCGTCTCATAAACGCCAGAACTAGAGGCTGCATTTATAATCTCGATCGCCGCTTCTTCTGTGATGGCAGTCATACCATTAAGCCCTTCAATCAACGCATTTTCTTGATTAAACACCAAAATGGATTCTTGTTCAGTTGTTCTGATTTCTTCTAAAATATCCTGAAGGCTATAAGGCCTAATTCTAATCACAACAAGCAAAAGAGGCGATTTGTCGCTAAAACGATTCATTTGATGCGTAATCAAAATTTCCTTCTCTTCTCTCGTAAAAACCAAATTGCTTTGTGTGGAAGGGGCTCTTTCTAGCCACTGCGCCAAATACTCAGATTCTTCCTCAAATGTTGCCCTTGATCGCTGTGCATTTAAGATGCTTCCATCTGAAAAATTGTGGAGTTCAATGGAATTGATCTTGCTATCCATACTTATTTTTTTGTTGAGCTTTGTGATTAATCTAAGTTTTGCATTGTAATCAAGTTCACCTGAGGCGTCATACCACGTGTCAACATCGCGCTTAAATACGGAATCGACTTCCAAATCATAAAACTCGTCTGCATAGTTGTTAATCTCGAGCTCCAATCTGTTTTGAAGCCATCCAGCGCTCATACGATGATTGGCGATGACTTGATTTTTCATGGTGGCATACGTGATGATCAGCGCAACAGACGTTACGATGATTACAGATAATAGCGAAAAAAGTACCATGCTGATAAAAAACTTCTTCCGTATTGAAAGGTTTTTTACTTTTTCGAATTTGCTCATATGCTCCCCCAATATCATATCGAATTGATGCGCAATTCAGTTTTTAATTTAATACTACATGATTTGTTATATAAATCAAAGCAATAAAAAACCCTGTCAATTGTTAATAACAATCAAAAGGGTTTTTAGGCAAACTATTTATATTGACATAATGAGTCAAAAAGACTGACCCCCTTGACTCACCCGAGCCGTCCTTTCACTTTCCGCATCACAGCTTTCTTGTCCGTATTGAAAATTTGATAGATTGTCCTGAGCATGACCGTGTCATTTCGAACGTCGTGATGTTTCAGCTCTGAATCATCCGTAAGCACTTCATAGACTTTTTTAAGACTCGGCCTAAATGAAAGCCCACAAAAGGCGACAAATTCATCTTGAAAGTCCACAATATTGAACTCAAGCTCACCCGCAATCTCGATGCTGTTCTTATATATGGCTTCAAGATCGACATTGCCCCAAACATAAATCACATCATCATCGTTTGTGTTTTCAATCATCATTTCATACAAATCTTCAAAATAGGGTTTTGATAAAAGGTCTTCTCTAGTAATGCCAGTAAGAGATGTACAATAAGGAGACACCTCGAACGCTTCAACATAAGGTCTAACAAAACTCGTCAGTTCATAGTGGTCATCTTCAGCCAAAAGGCAGAGCGCAATAATCTCGTCCTCATAAACAAAATCTTCATCACAAAGAAATTCTAAATCCATAAAAAATTTTCTCATTTTTCCCCCTCTATTCCTACAACACCAAAATAAATCCATCACTCGCGTTAGATCACCTTATTTATGAACAATTCCACCAAGTTTGAATCGAATTGACTATTTGCATTGCTTCTAAGTTCAAGTATCGCCGTTTCTTTACTCAACTTCAACCGATATGGCCTTTCCGAAATCATCGCGTCATAAGCATCACAAATTGTCAACATCCTAGCTTCTATAGGAATTTCATCACCTCTTAACCCTCTTGGATAACCGTTTCCGTCGAACCTTTCATGGTGCGTTAAAACGATATCTAGCACTTCTGTAAAAATCTGGCCCCCCTTAAGAATCCTATATCCAATTTCAGGATGTTTTTGAACCTCTTTTCTTTCTTTATCAGTGAGGGATCTATTTAAGTTCAATATGGAATGATCCAAGGCAATTTTACCGATATCATGAAGTAATCCCGCTGTTTTAAGCAATAGCAACTCAACTTCTTCCAGACCATACACTTTTCCAAACTTAACTAAATATTCTGTGACGCGTTCTGAATGCTCCTCTTCATTTGGATACTTTTCATTTAAAGTGTTGATGATAAATTTTATTATTTCTTGATGTTGATTTTTACTCATATACAATTTTTTGTGATACATGCTGTCTTCAGCAGTTTTCATTAAAGCTTCAAAACTCTGACTTATGTGGGTTTTGATCGAATAACCTAATGCGACGGACAATTCCAAGTCATTGAGGCTCAAGTTTTTAGTGTCGGATTCTAAATCTCTAATCATGAGTTTTAAGTCGTCTTCATCAATATTAGGCAGCAAAACTGCAAACTCATCGCCACCTAACCTTGCCACAACACCTTTCTTTCCACACCGCACTTTTAACATTTGACTGGTCATAATGAGCAACTCATCACCACTTTGATGTCCAAAAGCATCGTTCATCAGTTTAAGGCCATTAAGATCAGCCATAATAAATCCAAGTGGAAGATGTTCTTCTTTATCAAGCCTCTCAGCTTCTTCAATAAAATAACGCCGATTATATAACCCAGTCAATTGGTCGTGAAAACTTAAAAAATTAATTCTCATCTCATATTCTTTTTCTACAGTCTGGTCAATTAACGATAAATGGTACGTGTGTTGATCATCTGATAAACCTGGCGTACTGATCAACTTCATATGCCGGGATTTGTCGTCAACAATAAAGTCAATATAGTTGATCACTGTATTACTCGTCTCTTTCAATTCTTTCATGTGGAAATAGAAGTCATCTTGAGATTCTCTCGAAATCAGAGGTGTTAAAAGCATATTCTTTTTTATCGTTTTAAACAGTTCAACGGCTCGATGGTTGAAGTTTAAGATTGTATTTTCGTCATCAATGACAAAATACGCAACCGGAGCATTCATAAAAAGGGATTCATACTTTTTTTGAAGATGATCCAGTCTAATGTTCGTTTGTTTTAACTCCTC
>DMYC01000400.1:0-2718 GCA_003482695.1 Clostridiales bacterium UBA8960 | reverse complement strand
CAAATTTTGGCGATTCAATGTATCAATGATTTTCTGTCTAATATTCTCCATAGGATTACCTCCTTGAACAAATTGCATTATTTCAGCAACTATTTTTCAAGTATTTTATGACCACTAATGTCTCTCACTGAACCAATCAATTTAACAGGGGTATTGTTTATGTCTCTTTCAACGATGGTACCAATATTGTGGTACCAAGAGTACGTTCCATCTTTTCTCTTAATTCTATATTCCACATCCCAAAGATTTGACACGCCCTCTAAGTAATCCTTCATAGATTTCATGGTTTTCCCATAATCTTCAGGATGAATGAGCTCGAAAATCTTGTAGATGTTATTCGGAAATTCTTGTGGCGTATAGCCTAGCATCGTTGCTTTTTCATCAGAATAGATTGCATTGCCTCTTAAGATATCGTATTCCCACCACGCAGTATTGCCAATATCAGAAGCACTTTTTAGTCTCTGGTTGGCTACTAAAAGTGCCGTTTTTTCATTTTTAAGACTCGTAACCTCGCTCATCGTGATAATAACACCATCCACTGAATTGTACTCCGTCCTAAACGGTCTGATTTTAATGGACCAACACCCACCGTCTTGATCATCCACTTCTTTCTCTACACTGATGAGCTTTTCAATTACATCGTTGATATCTTTCATTATTGTAGCGTAGTTATCCATAAATGAAATATGGGTTAATGGTCTTCCGATATCCGAATCGCGAATATTGGTCACTCTTGAAATAATAGGTGTAATTTTTCTAATGCATAATTTGCTATCCAAGTATAATGCGCCAACTTCAGTGTTTCGCAAAAGATTGTTTAAATCCGTATTAAAACTTGTAAGTTCTTCAATCTTTGATTGATACTCCGTGTTGACCGTATACAGTTCTTCATTGACAGACTGTAACTCTTCATTGGTACTTTGAAGCTCTTCATTAGAAGCAACCAACTCTTCATTGGATGATTGAAGCTCTTCATTGGACGTTTCTAATTCTTCAATGGTTGCTTGTAGCCCCTCGCGAGCCACTTGCAGTTCAGCCTCTAATTGTTTCACGCGTTCTTTAACCTCAACAGACATGTTAATCTCAATAAAACGATTTGGTTCATTATTTTGACTTTCTTTAAAACTAATCAAATAATATTCTACATTTGCCATTTCTATTAAAGAACCCTGAATGCCAAAAGTTATTCTTTCATCTTTAAAAGGGCTAATCTCATTAAGCACAATTGATTTTCTTTCCGCTTTCAACCGTCTGATGACGTTCGTAATAAATAAACCCAAATCCTTTGTGACATTGGCGTAAATGTCGTTCGAAAACCTTCCGGATTGGGGCTTAATATAGGTGGATACGTCACCAATGATTTGTACAATATTATCGTTTTGATCCACTATAATCGATGGCGGTAAAGTGTTTTTTAGGACTTCCATAAGTACTTTTTCAAATCCAAAATTCTTCTGACTTTGTCGAGGATCCATCTCCATGACGGACAAGTTACCGACTCGCTCATTTGTGAACACTAAGTTGCTATTGATTTGAGGTTTGTAACCGTCTTTGTATTTAAAAATCTTCCATTTGGCATCAACCGCTTCGAAGGCTTCACTCATTTCACCGACGGTTTCACTGCTACCTAAAAACAAATACCCCTTCGGGCCTAATGAATAATAAAAACTGGACAGTATGCTCTGCTGTTGCAAGTTTTTTATATAGATAAATAGGTTTCTACAGACTAATAAATCCAATTTTGAGAACGGCGGATCCTTCAAAATATTATGTTTGGCAAAAACAATTCGCTTCCTAATATACTCTTTTACTTGAAAACCATGGTCTTTTCTAATGAAGTACTTGGCGATGAGTTCCGGTGAAATATCGGAAATGATGCTTTCCAGATAATAACCCAAACCCGCAATTTCAAGTGCTCTTGAATCAATGTCTGTGGCAAATATCTTCACTTCGCATTCAATGTTGTTTTTCTCAAAATATTCATTTAATAATATCGCTAAAGAATACCNNCGCCCGTTGAACATCCGGCTGACCAAATGCGTATGATCCCTTTTTTATAATCGAGCTTCCCAAACACTTTTTCTTCCAGAGCTTCAAAAGCTTCTTTATCTCTAAAGAACGCTGTGACGCCAATCAACATTTCCCTTTGTAAAGTGTCCTTTTCATTTATTGATTCCGAAAGCAACCCAATATATTCTTTGACTGAATTAAACCGATTAATTTTTACGCGGCGGTCTATGCGTCTAATCATCGTATTTTCTTTGTATAATGAGAAGTCAATATTGCAATGATTTCGCATAATCATTGCAATCCTTGTGAGGTCATCCAGTTCATTAGGATAACTGTTGTCTTTCTTAAAGATTTCTCCTATTGATGGGTGCTGAATAAAGCTCAATAATTCATTCCCCATATTCTGAGGAGGCAATATATAGTCAACCACCCCTGTGGAAATCGCACTTCTAGGCATACCATCAAATTTTGCACTGATTTCATCTTGAACCATGATCATTCCGCCAGCCTCTTTAATTGCTCTGACGCCTAGTGCCCCATCGCTGCCAGTTCCAGATAAAATGATTGCAATTGCCTTTTTATCTTGATCCTTGGCAAGAGATCTTAAGAATATATCAATGGGTAAAGACAAATGAGTCAATGAAGGTTTTTGGTCTTCAAGTAAAAGTTTTCCATGAAAAATCGTTAAGTTTTTTCGAGGTGGAATCA
>DMYC01000183.1 GCA_003482695.1 Clostridiales bacterium UBA8960 | reverse complement strand
TCTCGGTAGCACCACATCAGGGCTTTGGAAATATTTATACGCCCCCTCAAAAATGAGTGACTCGAGTTGATCAGGGAAGACGTTCAAGTAATTGTCCACCAAATCCATGTTGTATGTCCAGTGATCGACCCAGAATCCATGTCCGTAAGCGGCGTCATTGTGTTGCTCAGACCTTGAAAGGACAAGCTTTACAAAATCCTCACTTGAAACAGTAAGGCTGATGCGCTGCTCAATTATATGACGCATCAGTGCGCCTGGTGTAAAATTCTTATCAAGTACCGATGCTATAATCTCTTTTTGGTCCTGAACATGCGTAAGTACCCAGTCGCGATCTTCATCCGAAATGGTGAAAGTGCTCCCTTTGATTACGAGTGGATTTTGACCATCCATTTGTAACAGGTCCATGAACTGCTTAATGTTGAACTGTCCAGCTTCTTTGACAAAGTAGACGTCATTGCGTCTGTTCTGATTGACATCCCTGAAGTTGCCATTGCCATGCGAGTAAAACGCAGGCTCTACATAAAAGTCGTTATACTCGCGCTCCATATCGCCGTGAATACGGGAATAAACATGGTAGACGATCGGTTTATCCTTGCCTTCGAAAAGAATCGGATAGCCACCTCTTAAGAGATTGTCCAGATAGGTTTGTCTAACGTATGCATCAAAAATCGGATAGGCCGTCTTGCTTTTGACATCTTGAGTCAAAGCTTCTCCAAGTGTATTTGCCGCCTGTTCGATCTTCAAAAAGTACTCGGTGCAGAACGCTTTGGATATCGCATTCAGCTGATCCAGATGACTCATTTTTCCCGCGATGCTCGTGAGAATCAGTTCTGATCCAAGTACGCCTTCATACGCAGCAAAAGCACAAGGCAGCTTGTTCGCAGAGACTGAATCCATCTCAAGCAGCTTAGACAAAGGATGTTTCTCAAAATTTCTGGGCTTGATGAGTCCTGTGTGGTTGCCAAAGATCACATCCGGATCATATAGGATTGGCAATGCCTTCGCACTAGAACCCTCGTAAGCCGCATAAAAGTGACCCGCTTCCACACTGCCCACGGCAGCGGAATCGGATGTCGTCGAACGGTTTCTGTAAAATGGGATATTGTTTTCGTGATTAAACACTTCAAACCACGCAACGGCGAGATTCGACATGTTCTTGATGGCAAAGTTGTCGTTTTTATATGGCCAGACAGTCATCAAGCCATCAAGCAATTCAATTTGCTTCGGTTCGCCATCAAGATTGGTAAGCACCACTTTTCTAACGAGGCCCGCATACGGTTTATGTGTCGTCGTGAAGTAATTGACGCTCACTTTTATGCCCAGTGTTAGATTTGTTTCTTCAAAACCTACACCGTTAGGCAGTATGACCATACGCCTATTATAATCGTCAGTGCTCACAGATGAGAATATCTCACTGGTTATTCCATCGATGCGTATGAATGTTCTAAAGCCTTGAAGCTCGGTGCGTCTATATGCGACATTTGCAGGTACGAAATCAAGGATGGCCCCGTCTTTGTTCTCGGTGCCAAAACATGCGATTCCCTGGCCGCGATTTGTATAGTAAACCCACATGGGAATGCCATCAAGTCCTGCAACACCCGGCAAAAAGCTGGCAAACGGTTTTTGCTCGTCGTAGTCGTTAATTATGAAGCGACTGTCTTCATATGTGTATGGCTTCATTATTTACCCTCCGTTATTTCAGATATTGCCTGAGATTGATAAACCCGTACATAGTCGATCACCATTTCCTGAGGAAAAATCGAGTCATCAACGCCACGCGCACCGCCCCAGTTCCCTCCGATCGCAATATTGAGAATCAGGTGAAACGCTTGATCAAATGGCCATTCATCCTCAGTAGGTGCATCTACAAAGTTGGAAGGCTTGAATATGAAATAGAGCTTGTCATCGATTGTGAACTTGATTTTGTCTGGAAGCCACTCAACGCCATAAACATGAAATGCCTCCGACACATCCTCTCTAATGATGCTCTTGCCGATTTGAGTCCCCTTCATGTGATTATAAGCATTGGTGTGCACTGTCCCATGAACTTCTCCATGTGCAAACCCGACATGCTCCATTATGTCGATTTCTCCTGATCTAGGCCATCCGCCATACTTCCATTCCGTAGGCAGCATCCAAATGGCAGGCCATGTCCCCTTGCCACGAGGCAATTTAGCACGAACTTCGAATTTTCCATAGAGCCAGTCGCCTTTTCCTTTGGAAACAAGTCGTGTGGATGTATACTTGAGGGCATTGAAATCCTCGTTTTTCGCTATGATTCTCAAGTGTCCATCTTCGACGATGGCATTGTCGCCTTCAGTGTAGTACTGAAGCTCATTGTTGCCCCATCCCGTTCCGCCAATATCATAAGACCATTTGGTTTCATCAGGTTTGCCTTCATAATCGAACTCATCTGACCATACGAGCTCATATTCAAGCGTATTTTCATCATAGTCATAGCCAACGGCTTTTCCGGTTGGTTTCTCCTCCGTTAATTCTTCGGTTGTAATGACCACTAAGGTTTCCGGTTCGTAAACATCGTCCTTCTTTGCGCATCCGATCATCACGATCATTAATATCACAACAACCATCATCACCCGGATTATTTTCCCTATTTTCATACGACTTCCCCTTATCATCTACTCACCTGTAACCCCTGCATTTTCAATACCCTCAACAAACTTTTTCTGTGAGAATAGATAAAGTATCAATAATGGTAACATGCTTAGTAAAGTCGCCGCCATTTTATAGGCTTCATTAATTCTGGCAACACCTGCCTGCCCTGGAATGGTCGAACCCATACGTGCAAAGGCACTATCGAATGTCGCCAACTTCAAAGAAAGCAAATCAATGCCACTTCGAACAAAAGTTGTGGTCACATAAGTTTCATTCCAGTTCCATACAAATGAAAACAGAAACACAATCGTGATGACCGTCACCGACATCTTGAGAATGATATGGTAAAACACCTGTATTGGAGATGCGCCGTCGATTTGCGCCGCCTCGTCTAAGGACGTCGGAATCATTCTAAAGAAATTATAGAAAATCAGTATGGCAATAGCCGAATTGACCCCTTGTCCAAATGTCGTCATCATCAGCTGCGGAATAACCGTTCCAATCATCTGTACTGCGAGCTGATCTTGAATCGTGATGAACATCATAATTCTCGGTATTATGACGATGGGAATCGGAATGACAAACGAAATTAAGATCAAGATGAACCACACCTTCTTAAATGCGAAATCGAACCGTGCCAAAGCAAAGCCAGTCATCGCCGTGACGAGTGTTTGACTTCCAGCAAGAATCATCGTGAACCACAGCGTACTCCAAAGTGCGTCAGGCAAATTCATGACAAACGTGGCCACTTTAAAGTTCGCAAATGTCAACTGCGTTGGAATCCACATCACTTCCGGATCAATAATATCCTGACTTGACATGAAAGCCATTGAAATCATCCTGATCAGCGGATATAAGAACACATAGCTGATGGAGATCAGAAGCAGGTAAACACATGTTTTATAAACCCAGCCGCTTAACTTATGATATAGCTTCATGAGGATTCCTCCTTGTCTCGCAACAGTAGAAACGCAACCCCAATGGCGGCAAATACGACCACGGTATAAATCCATGCGAATGCCGACGCCAGTCCAAGTCCCCCTTGCGTGTTGAAAATCGTATCTTGAATCATCTTGTAAACCGGGTTGAGATTATACATGCCGAGTTGAACGATGGTGAAGACCGAAGCGACAAAAACGATCGGTTTGATAAGTGGCACTGTGATTTTCCAAAGCATTTGCCAGTGTGATGCACCATCTATCTGTGCGGCCTCATAAAGGCTGCCATTGATTTTTTGAAGACCATTTATGAAAAGGATAATTGGAATGCCTGTAAACCATAGCACCATCGAAAAATTATCAAAGAGAAATGCGATGGCGTATGCCAAATAATCGCTGTAGTTCGCTATGATCTTGAAAATCATCGCACTTTCGATGCTGCTCATATGCGTGCTTCCGGTATCCATAAGTTGCTGCATGACGGAGCCCGACATGATGATTACGGGTAGAAAATAAATCAATCGAAAACCCGCTCGAAACTTGATCTTTTGATTGAGCAAAATCGCCAGTATAAATGAAATGATAATGATGACCGGCGCATAAATCGCGATATAGATGACAAAATTTATGATCCCTGGGATGAACTCCGTATTTCTGAAAAACGCAGCAAGGTAGTTGTCAAACTGATTCCAGGTGGTTTCCCATCCTTTCACGGTCAAAGTGACATTCTGGAAGCTGAGATGAATCGTATAGAAAAACGGAATGCCTGTGAAAAGGATAAAGCCCAGTATCCAAGGAGACATAAAGAGATAGCCCATCAGTTGATGCCTTTTTTTATGTGCGCTATGTCGCTTCTTCATTGGCCCTCCTTTGACAAACTTCTATATGACACCGGATCAACAGTATGCGAGAGGTATTCAAACGGCTTGTTCGTGTAATTGATGACGATTCGCTCGCCATTGTCATACGTATTCAGATAAACCCCTTGATCGAGCATGACGCGACCCGTCCACTTGGCGTTCCTGACCGCCGAAAGCGCATCGTTGACGTAGGTGTATGCGCTTACAATCAGTGCTTCATATTCACTGTACTCGGTCGAATAAAAATTCATTGAATTCGTATCCGACAGAAAATAGGCCGCTTCCTGTGTTACTGCGAACGCCGGCGACAAATTATAGTCCACCAACTTTAGTAAGTCGCTCTTACTTTGGAAAGAAAAGTTGCCATATGGCGCAAAGACTTCCATGGACCCGTTAAGTAAAAAAGATAGGAACGGAACCGTTTCACTCTGAATGAGATAACCCGTCGCATTGACAGGTGCTTCCAAAAACCGATCCGTGTAGGCCCACAAGTACTTGTTTGGCGTTCTCAAATTTAGCGCGAGATTTTGATGAATCGCTTTTAGTGCCTCTTCATAAATCCCGATCGTGAAACTTTCATGACCATGGGTCAAATCGCGATCGTGATGGGTCAGAAGCGTCGAAGAAATGCCCTCGACCGTATGGCTTTCAACCGGTAACGCCTCCAGTTCACTTAATTGCCTACCTAGCCATTCCACACTAAGCTCAGGTTTTGCATAATAAAACTCGCTAATTGGGTAGCTATCATTAAGGCGCGCAGTCAGATACCAGTTGTTCGCATGCTTGATACGACTTCGCTGAACTTTAGTCTGTTCCGAGTTGATGTTCAAATAATCTTGTGCAAATGAGAGATCGATGCCCTTTTCTTTTGCTGCTTCAACCAAAGATTTGAAATCATTTTTTGATCCAATGGCATTGCTCCAATTCGCACGCCACGGCTTTCCTGCCGTTATGCCACCATCTTGCCATCCATATAGCCCACTGCTGATTTCATCGACGCCAAGCGCCTTAAGCTTATCAAATATGGAACGGACGTCCTCCGCTTTCGTTACAACGACATTTTCAAGGCCGATGACACTCTTTTTCTGATCGCTCATGATAAAATCGAGCCTGATGGGTGCATGTTGAGGCAGCAACTTGGTGCCTAGTATGCCCTCTCTTTCAAGGTGCATTCTGTAAAGCTTAGCCATGCCGATGTAATCTGCCGTAATGTCCTTATTTTTTTCTTCAGCTATAAAAACATAGTTGAATTCGATATCGAACTGAAAGGGTTCATCAAACAACGTGAAATATCCATCACCCCGTTTGTTGAAAACTTGGTAATAAGGCGTATTGTAGACAAAGTTTGGATAAGCCCAAGTATAAAGTGTCGTATTGCCTTTTGGCGTAACGACGACTTCCATGGCTGTATCCCCCTTCGTCGCATACCCCAGAAATGCTGCCTGATGGTTCGTATGTGCGATCCCATAGAGCGGCATAAGTGGCGTCTTAAGCGGCACAAAAGGTTCTTCCTTTCCAATTTGATTGTACGTCCCTTTTGAGTGATTGCGTCCATACACCTTTGATGAATAGCCCATAAGTGACACCCCATAATCTTGAAAGGGAATCAGTGCGCCAGGACCATCCGGTACGAAAACATATCCCGCGATAGGTTCTTTGTTCACAGGCTCTCCATGGCTATTCGTTGATTCATCATATAGGGCATGCATACCGCCACTTGCTCCGAGAAATGGGTTAAGAAGGATGGCGCCCAATATCGAACGGCCCTCACCCGTCATCTCATCCTGTGGAATTCTCAAAGCATAGCCTTCATCTGAAAGGTGGATATGAACCCGCATACTCAAATCGATTTCACCAAAGGTTACGTCTAAAACAAAGTGTCCATCCGAATCCTTCACGGAATAGAGTGTTGATGAAGCGGTATCGCTTGCACTCGATAATCGTTTGATTCCAAGTGATTTGTCGTAATACTCAATGGTGATCAGTGCATTTGCGATACTCGTGTAAGTCGCATTCAATCTCTCTTCTATCGGTTCAAAGCCAATGGCTTCACCCTGCCTTAAGCCTTCCTTGACTTTTCTCGAATCGGCTATATCCACGCCTGACTTCCAAGTGTAGCCATTCCGCTTGTCAAAAATGCTTAAGACATCCCGCGCATCTTTGAAAGAAAACACAAACGATTCCGTCTCATATAGCAAAACGGCATCTTCTGCGTCACCACCAATCGGCGACAAACTAAGATTGCTAGAGTCCATATTTGAAATTTGATTTTGCGATGCGCCAAAGGTTACCCCTGCGATAATGAGTGCCAGCAGCACCAAAATGACTTTTTTACCTCGTAGCATTTCTAATCACCTCTCTAATGATGACTTCAAAGAAATCAAAAACCTGTTCGCCCATAAGCAGAACGATCATGACGATTATGGCTATCAAAATCATAAATCCGGCGCTTATGATAACGCTTGATATTGCTGTTCTCGTCGAGTAGTTGTGAATTTCCTGAAGACCTAAAATGATATTCACACCTGTCCATAAAATGGCGATCAGGTGGATGATTTCGATCAGAAAAGACTCGTTATACGTAAAAAGATGGCTCAAGATCGTAATGCTAAGCATACCCAAAATCCAAGGTCCAATCGAGTAAAGCGTCATCTTGAAAATGTCCCCGAACCCGCCAGTACCATCCTTGATTGAAGTGACCAAATAATTCGTCGTGACGAAAAGCAGTATGAGACCGAAAAAACTCATGATGACAACATTGAAATCGATATCTTCAATCGGACCGTAGCTATATAGAAAACCTCTTCCGATATAACTGTGCAAAAATATGGCAAACGCCGTTATGCCGATTAAAGCACTTCCCAGATATGAGCCTCTCTTTCCCTTCTTCAAATCATAGAAAGAATCAATGGGATGCCTGAAGAAGCTAAATACAAACAAGTAATCATCGACCCACTTAATGCCCTTGATCTTACTGCCCCATCTTTTGAGTGGCTCAAGTATGCCCCTTTTTTTATCAAGGCGCTTAATGAGCTTTGTGAAAATCCATATTGCGATAAGCGCTAGAATAAAAGTGCTGACATGCCTTTGAATCACAATATTTCTAACTTCCCAAAAGGCTTGAGAGTAAAACGATTTGTTGTTTGAGATTTTAAGGTGCTTCATGGCCGCTTCATATCGCTCAGTGTATAAGTAGATCTTGCCGAGCGAGTCATGAGCGATTCTAAGCATTTGATTTTTCTTAAGAACGGCATCCCACTTCTCTTCGGAGGTCGCATACTCACCTCCATTAAAAGCGTCTATCGCATCATAGATCAGAATCGAGTACGCCGTTGGTTCAAAGCCTTGAATATAAGAAGTGGTCGCATCTGCAGCCCAAATTTTTCCGTTTGCATCAACTGCGATGGCATCTAGGCTTGAAAACAATCCGGCAATCGCCTCGTTAGGGTTCTTTCCGCCAAATGCATGGATGAAATAGCCATCATTGCTGTAAACCCATATCGTTCCATTCAAACTCGAAGTGTAAATGATGCCACGACTGTCCACATAGACATCGCTAAGGTCGGTCGGGGCAAATAATGATGCATCAAAGACATTTCGCCCTGCAGTATTGTGTTTTGCAACACGGTTGTCTGCATTAGAGCCTATGGTTGTGGAATAGACAATATTCTCCGAGTCCACCATAACGTTTGTTATGGTGATTGGCAGTCTTGACTGTACATTTTTCTTTTGTGCATCCGTGAAGAACAAGTCTTGCATTTCCTGAACAAAATTAAGTTTCACCTTATTTGTGGCGAAATATCCTAAAAACTTGCCACCATTTGAAAGCTGTATGATTCCATTAAGCACACCCTCTCCGATGATGTACATGTTCTTCTTTGAATCCACCGCGATTTTGGCAGGCTTAAAAGGCGTATTTCCGAATGCGATTTCCGTCGGTTTTAGGAAAGTTTCAAGCAGCTCTCCCTTTGGAGATATGCGGAAAACGGAGTCTGCGCCGGGGTCGGCAACATATACTTCCATATCCTCCGTCACAAACACACCAGAAGGCGCTTTGAACACGTCCAGAGCAATTTCGCCAAGAATCTTTTTATCGTCCACATCATATTTCA
>DMYC01000429.1 GCA_003482695.1 Clostridiales bacterium UBA8960 | reverse complement strand
TCCAGCCTCTTTAGGTTCCACACTCATAAAAGTTCTTGGTTTCGTATAATTATATGGGTTCATAACCGCCATATCACTTCCTCCTATTTCTTAGAATCCAGCGACGAGCCAGAATGATCAAGATTCATCTGATACCTGTCGTGAACTTGTTTGTTCTTGATGGTTTCATGTTGCTTTTTTCGGTTGGCTAGTGATTCACTTTGAAGCTTATCTCTAAAACGCGCCATCTCTATTTCGCAAGCTTTTTCAATTTCTTGAAAACGATCAAAATAGGCTTCGAACTTTACTCTATCTTTCACTTCAAGCTTTGTCAACTCATCAACAAGGCTTTTTCTTTCATTTAACGCCGTTTCAAATACGTCAAAACTATCTGATTCAATGGCGCTTTTCATGATCAACGACTGCTCAATTATTTTGCTCCAAACTAAATCTAAATCTCTCATTGATTCATCCCCATCATGCCCATAATTGAAGACGCTTGATTGTTCATCTCTGATAAAGCCGACTCCATACGTGAAAACATTCGGTAATAATAATCTTCACGATTTGCAAGAAAACTCATCATGGTGTCTAGCCTTGAGTCAAATGTGGCTATTCGTTTTGAAATATCATTTTGAGTGAAGCTTGTGTCATTTTGAATCCCAGCTTTTACGAGTAAAATTCCCTTTTGACCGTTAGTTCCACGTGTGGTTCTGACATAATCCTTTAGGATGTCATCAAGCCTACGACCTATGCCATTTTCTCTAGATCGAGTCGCACTATTGCCGCTATCATACCCAATATCGGATTGTTTTGAAAAGAGCGATACGATTTCATCAAAATTCGAATCGAGTTTTGCACTTAAGATTTCTTCATTGACAACAAGCTTTCCACGTGCCGAGTAGTTTTCGCTCTTTATTCCAATATCCGCCAAAGTTATTCCTAAGCCTTCAATTGGTTCAACCAAAGCGTTTCTCATTTTAAGTACCATGTCACTAAGCTCGTTTGCACCTCTTAAAATACCTAATTTTGCTGCATCTTCCCACTTCTTGATCTCTTCATCATTCATGGCTTCTTTTTCTTCATCTGTAAGTGGTCTATAATCAAAATTTTTTCTTTCAGATATTTTACCGTTTATATCATCCAATATTTCATTATAAGCTGTAATGAAGTTCTTTATGTTATTAATAATTTCTGTTTTATTTGTACTGATTTCGATATTGATCGGGTCATTTGAGAGTTCTTTTAAATTATACGATATGCCATCATAGGTAAATGCATTGCTGCTCTGAATGATGTCCACGCCGTTGATTTGAAGATTCGCATTTTGACCTTCCGTTCTAACAGTTGATAAGCTCGCGACACCCGTGTTTAAGAGCGATTTGAAAAAGGACTCTGTTGTTGCATCGCCAATACTAATATTGTTGACAGAACCTTCTTTTGTAGATTTAATCGTAAATTTATCAGAAAGGGTATCATATGTCATTTCTACACCTAAATCTGATTTATTCATGCGAGACATCATTTGATCAACAGTTTCCGATTCATCAATAACGAATGCTTTTCCATTGATGCTGACGCTTGAACTTGTAAAGCCAAACAACTCGCCGACTGTCTTAGTTTTATAGGCTAAGTTGCTTTGATTATTAGTAAGGTTTAGTGCAGTTAAGCTAACTGTATTCGTGTCATAAGTCAGGACTTTAACTTCATTTCCCGCTAAATCAAACTCAAGACCTGATCCGCTTGCTTTCACGAGATTGGTATAATCGCTTCCGAATTGATTGATAATTTCAGTTCTCAAGAGCCCTTCAAACTCAGTTGATGTCATACCATCACTTAAAGAAGCATTAGATATTTTAATCAGTTTTGCACTAGATCCCACAGACAATGTCATCTCAAAATCGCTGCCTGCTAAATTGTTCTTCAAACCTGCTATGTCAGTTGCACTAATTTTAATGCCTCTCAAATCAGCATCATTTCCACTATAAGTGTCTTTTGATGCCAATTTTGTGATTTTATCTACGACTTGGTTCTTGTTCGTGACATTACCCGTAGCAGAAACTGTAAGAGCGGTGGAATTGCTTCCATTGCTCATGATGCTATAATTAAAATGTGCGAATGACGAAGCAGAAGCCACATTGTTTCTTGGCTTAAGCACATCAAAATAACTTGATTGCAGTGTTCTCAGTTTATCTATGATGCCGCGATAGCCTTCTTGTTGCCATATGGCGTATTGTTTATCCCTTTTAATTTTATCCAATCGTGTATTTTCAGCTTTCATCAGGTCCTTGATCATTTTTTCTGTATCAAGTCCAGATACCATGCCAGTTAATCTCATGATAGACATTTAAATCACTTCCTTATCGAATCATCACTATGCTTTCTCGTCAACAAACAAACCTGCAATTTCCCACATTTTTGCGATCATATCTTGAATTTTTCTAGGTGGAAACTCAGCAATTACCTCGTTCGTTTTAGTGTCCTTTATGGTATACATCACAGCATGCGTCACTTCATGGACTGCCCGTTCTATATATCGATTATAACCCGCAAGAGATTTATTCGCTTGCTCCATTGCTTGTTTCATCATCTCATCATCGAAATCTTCGCTTTTAACTACTTTTGTCGCATTTGACCCATCAATCGCCTTACTAGCTTGAGGCGATCCAATATTGTTTTCTCTTTGCTTAATACCTTTTGATTCAGTAGTTTTTGGTTGAGCTTCCGTGCTCTTACTTGGTATTGGATTAACGGTTGTACCTATTGGGTTAATCTTCATAATAACAGTCTCCTTTCCATGGAAAACGAATGCATCTACAAGAATTATCGGCATATTCCAAAATTACATTAGCAAAAAAAGAAAATGAGCTAGAATATTCTCTAGCTCATTAGGAGATTTGAATTAATTATCTTAATAGTTGTAAAACGCCTTGTGGCGCTTGGTTAGCTTGAGCCAACATCGCTTGAGCAGCTTGAGTAAGGATGTTATTCTTAGTGAATTCCATCATTTCTTTCGCCATGTCTACGTCTCTGATTCGTGATTCAGAAGCTTGTAAGTTCTCAGATGATGTATCTAAGTTCTTAATTGTGTGCTCTAGTCTGTTTTGAACGGCACCAAGCGCTGATCTTTGAGCAGAAACAGACTCAAGTGCATTATTTACTGTTGTTATTGCTGCTGCGCCACCAGTCTGACTGCTAATATCAACCGCATTTACACCTAAACCTGTTGCAGTCATATTTCCAATACTCAATGCTAAATCCTGGTTTTCATTAGCACCAATTTGGAATTTTGCACCTGCCGCAGCTCCAGTAATAACAGTCAAACCATCAAATGCCGTATTACCAGCAACATAGTTCTCATCAGTTTTTATAGATACACCT
>DMYC01000194.1 GCA_003482695.1 Clostridiales bacterium UBA8960 | reverse complement strand
ATCTGTGTCAGACGAATACACCACCACCGTGCTGACATCGACACCGAGCGTTTCAGCTGCGATTTGTGCCAATATCGTGTCTGAGCCCGTCCCAATATCCGTTGCGCCCACAGTCAAGTTAAAAAAACCACCATCGTTTAGTTTCAGTGCCGCTGCCGCCATATCGTACCGAGGTATGCCCGATCCTTGCATCGCCAATGCGGCGCCGACGCCTCTTACTCGATTTTTGTCCATCACCCGCCTAGGGTATTTGTCGTTCCAATGCAAACCACTCAGTGTTTCATCGAGACAAGTGTCAAGTTTGCACGACTCGATGTGCATGGCAACCCCTTCGGTGCCCTCGCCCATAACGCTGAAAATCTCAGATGTCTCGCCTTCTTTGATCATATTTTTACGCCTGAAATCGATCGGATCGACCTCAAGCAGCCCCGCGACTTCATCCATCATCGACTCTAGTGCAAAATTGCCTTGTACAGCACCGTAGCCTCTAAAGGCGCCTGCCGGAACGGTGTTGGTATAAACCACATCCCCTCTAAAGCCAACGGCCTCCACGCGGTTATAAATCGGCAGTGTTTTTGATCCGACGACCATAAGAACAGTAAGTGCGTGTTCCCCATACGCACCAGTACCAGATAACACATTCACATCAATCGCTTTAAGTGTGCCGTCTTTCATCGCACCCATCGTAATATCTATGCGCATCGGATGCCTCGTATATGTGGCTTCGAAAACTTCTGTCCTCGAGTAGATCAGTTTACATGGCTTATGAGTCAGCTTAGTGACAAGAGCGACGTATATTTCACCATGAAGGGCTTGCTTTCCACCGTAACCACCGCCAACTCTAGGTTTGATGACTCTTACTTTTGAAAGGTCAAGGCCGATGTTGTTTGCCACGATACGCCTAACATGAAATGGGGTTTGCGTGGATGAGAGGATGGTCAGCCTTTCATTGACATCATAATAAGCGGCAGCAGCATGCGGTTCACTCATGGCATGACTCTGAGCCTGTGTGTAATACCTTGCATGATGGACCACATCACATGAATCAAGCGTCTTTTTTATGTCCCCGATGGACATTTCGTACGATGCTGCGATGTTTCGATTCGGTTCATGGCCCATGGGAAACATGCTGAATGTGTTGCCCTCAGCATGAATAACTGTCGGATGGTCCATTGCCTCCTCAAAATCAAGAATTTCTGGTCTAATATCATATGTGACACAAATCTGACTCATCGCCAAATCAACCATATGTTCAGTCGTTCCGGCGACGATTGCCACCGCATCTCCCACATACCTGACGATTTTGTCGAGTATTTTTGCGTCATATGGCGACGGTTCCGGGTATCCCTGCCCAGCTCGAGTATACGTTTTATCCGGAACATTTTCATAGGTCAATACACATTTGATTTCCGGTATCAACAATGCTTTTGAGACATCAATCGACGTAATTTCCGCGTGAGCATGTGGGCTTCTAAGCACTTTGACGATCAATGAATCCCTCGGCGCAAAGTCGTCTGTATAAGCGGGTTTGCCTAACAAAAGCCCCATGCCGTCCACTTTAGGAATTGATTTTCCCACACTCATCTCGGCACCTCCCCTCGTTCTAGGTAAGCCTCGAGCGCGCGGTGCTGCCCTTCATAGCCTGAACATCTACAAAGACTGCCTGCCAAATAATGTTTGACATCATCCATCGTCGGGTTCGGGTTTTCATCGAAAAGTGCAACAAGTGTCATCATATGACCCGGGCTGCAAAAACCGCATTGTTCAGCACCTTCTGCCGCGATATAAGTTGCGATTTTCCTAGCTTTGTCTGTCACCCCTTCAAGTGTCAATATGCTTTTTCGATGCGCCTTGACCGTTAAGTAGGCACACGCAGGGACGAGTTGTCCGTCCACTATAATATGGCAAACACCACATGAGGCCGTATCACAGCCGTGTTTCACACTTTTATAACCGAGTTTGCGAAGCGTGTCGAGTAGCACCTCATCGGGCTCTGCAGAAAATCCATAATGATCGCCATTGATGATCAGCGTGACTTCCATGTTGATGCCTCCTCTCTAATATCTTCCAAAAATGCAGTTGCAATTGCTCTGCGATATTCTCCGCTCGCTCTAATATTTGAGCCAAATTCAAAGGCTTCCAAAATTGCATCGATCTCTTCAAGCCCTTCCACCATGACCTGTTTCGCGTGTCCAGGTCTTGCCCCTATGGCTACAGTAAACATTTGATCCGCCTTTTTCACCACTGCCAGATTGAGTAGGGAAAAATCCACGTAAACCGTTTTGAAAGTCTTAAATGCGCTTGATTCCGGCTTTTGAATCGTTATTTTTGTCAGTATATCCTGTTTCACGCGTTCCGCTTCCATAAAGGCCACAAGAGTCATTTCGCCATGTGTATGAAAATGAAGTTTTGCGTCGAGTGCAAGTAGTGGTGTGATGACATCAGAAAAAGGATATTTGCCCATGACGCTCCCACCGACTGTCGCCATATTTCTAAGTGAGATCCCCGCGATTTGTCGCATCGCCACACGGAGTGCATCCGGCAGTCGCATATCGCTCTCTATTGCCCTTAAAGGCGTCATTGCCCCAATCTCGAAGCGGTCATCTTTTTCGACGATTCCCTCAAGTCCCATGCCAGAAAGGTCGATCATCAAGGGAAACATTCGCTTTTGCAACCTTAGGAACATGCCACCTGCCATCAATGTAGCACCTTTGGTGCTCACCAGCCGCTCGTACGCTTGATGCAAATCTTCCGGTTTTAAATACGCTCTTATTCTCATCTTTCACCTCGCAATACTCAGTACACCTGAAATCGCCGATTTTGGACACAGCGATTCACATAAGCCACATCTCATGCATTTGGATGGATTAACGGATGGCAACTCTTTTTCCTGTGGATATGCCATCATGGGACACACTTTTGCACAAATGCCACACCGGATGCAAAGTGTCTCGTCGATTTCTGGAAGCCCGCCAACACCTGATGCAACCAGGCCAAGTCCTGTCTTTCTAAGCGATTCGATGGAAGAAATGTCGTTTTCCGCCATCACCTGTTTAAGTCCGTTGACCACAACCTCATAGTTTTGCCTTCCCTTTAAAAGTGCACCAGATAGCATCTGCACTAAATCCGCACCAGCTAGGATCATTTCAAGTGCATCTTTGGCGCTATCCACCCCTCCACAACCGATTATCGGAATCTCCGGGAAATGTTCTCTGATCATCGCGATGCGTTTTAAGACAAACGGTTTTATCGCAGGACCAGAAACCCATGTGTTGCCTTCAGATGTGCCGATTAACACCGATCGTTTTTTCAGATCCACCACCACTCCCGGCCCAAAAGAATTGAACGCAACAATGCCACTTGCCCCGCTGGACATCACGGTTTCCACAAATTGAAGTTCACCTTCTGACTGTGGGCTTGTTTTCATGAGAACCGGCTTGTCCGTCAGACTTGTGATGCATTTTACCAAATCCACGAGTTTCAACTTATTATAATGCGTGCTCACTTCAAAAAAATCGGCATATGGGTTAAGTTTAGGGACGATTGTCTCAAAATCCGCGAGGGTATATCCAACGCTGATGCCAAGTGGTTTTTGCTTTACAGCAACAACCTGTTTCAAAATATCTATCCATATTTCATGGTCGAGTTCGCTCCATAGCTCACAGTTGTACACCATGTTTTTTGTTCCGACAATACAGGGCTTCATCACTTCTGCCCCCTTAACCGAGATGGTTTTCGTAACAAGTCCCCCAAGTGGCAATGCGTTTAAAGTCAGTAGATTCTCAAGACCTTCGACGATAGGACCTGAGGCTGGCAAAATCGGATTTTCAAATGTAAGACCCAGTATCTTCACTTCCGTATCATATGCCTTAAGCATCTTCGCCTCCGATCTTTTGCCAAAGTCCTTCTGCAACATCAGGACTTACGGTGCGCTTCACTAATATTTCTCCATTTTTTATCAGCTGTTGTCCACCAACCCACAAATCTGATATGTCAAGCGATTCATACACACCGTAAAATACGTGACCGAAAGCATTTTTCTCGTGAATCGGTGTATACGGGAGGTACTCGAGTAACATGGCATCAAAATGGAAATCCGGTAAAAATCGACCTAATTTACGCCCCGTCAGGCGTTCATAATATGCATAACCCGCCACGATTGACGCTTTAATCCATCCAATATCCACGCCGCTCGGACTTCCAGAACGGAGCTTTGATTGAAAATAGAGGTCTTGCCAACTGGCTGCTACATTGACACCCAGACCATCCGTGCCAGCGACGACTGGTATTTGATAGTCTCTAAGGAGACTGTAGTCAACGGTGCCGACGGCATTGTTTAAATTGCTTCTCGTACATATGGCTAATATGGCTTCTCTCATCTTGATAAGTTGTGCATCTTCCTGCGTCATATGGACGCCATGAACAAGCAAACTGTCTTTACTGATGAGTCCTGCCTGGTCCAGTCTTTGTATCGGCGTCTCATCATAAGCGAAATGATCATCTATGCTTTCTGAAACATGCACATGTATAGGATGCCCATCGATTTTTTCACCGATCAGGGTGAGCGTTTCATCTTCAAGTGTCATGGAAGCATGCATGCCAAAAGGGCCATTTGTACGGCGAATCATCTCCATATTTTCTTCGATCGCCATGCTTACATCAAATCGTTCACTGGTTTCAAAACACGTGATGCCGTGAATCCCGACTTCAGTTATCGCCTTCTCAATGATGGCTGTTGAACCTTTGATTGTGCCACTGGCATTGTGGTCAATGATTCCAACTACCCCTTTTTTTAGCGATTCATTTGCGTAGACGATGCTCGACCAATACAGCGATTCCATCGACAGATTTCGGTCGAGTTTCCACCAAAT
>DMYC01000424.1 GCA_003482695.1 Clostridiales bacterium UBA8960 | reverse complement strand
CGAACCATTTCGATTACGCGAACATTTCTGCGCTTTCAAAGCGTGAAGGGGCGCGGTTTGAGGCGTCGCGTGAGGGCGGTATTAATGCGAGCAATTATCTGGTGACGTTTGTGCCGGTTGCGGATTATGTGCGCAACACCGGGGAGGCCATATCGCTCGAATCGGGGGAAGTGATATTGTTTAACGCTGCGGGCAATCTCGGACTGGATGCGGTTATGTTTGGCGATAAGGCGTTCGATGTGGCTTTAGAAATTGAATCGTTTGCCGATATGCGCCAAAGTAAGTTGCCGCTTTTCAACACGCTTTTCGTTTTTGTGGCCGACCTTGAAACGCTGACAGAGACGTACTCGGCTTTCACGGACGAAACTTTCACAGGGCTGGATCACCAGTTCATGTTCGATATCAGTGAGACGAGCGCGGCTTTCGAGTGGGACCTCCACGAGAGCATCAAGTCGGTGCCTGAGATTAAATACATGAGCTCAAAGGCGCTCGCGCGGGCCGATTTCCTCGGCACTTACGGCGGCTTCCTGTTTCTAGGTGTTTTCCTTGGCACACTTTTCATGCTGGCGACGGTGATGATCATCTATTACAAGCAGCTCTCCGAGGGCTACGATGACCAGCAGCGCTTTGAAATCATGCAAAAGGTTGGCCTTAGTCAGGCTGAAATCAAGCGCAGCATCAAGACCCAGATTGTGATGGTGTTTTATCTGCCCCTGGCTACCGCAATGCTTCACATCGCATTCGCGTTTCCAGTCATCACTAAACTGCTAGCGCTGTTCAGTTTCACGAACGTCACACTTTTCGTGATTTGTACCGCCTTGACGCTGGCGGTGTTCGCGGGGGTGTACTTTGCCGTGTATTCGTTGACGGCGCGGACTTATTATAGGATTGTGCATGGGTAACCATATCACCCGATGAATACCATTTCATCGGGTGTAATGGTTGCTTTTAGCTAAAATCCACGTGTCTGGCCTTTCCATGGCTTTGGTGTGTTTTGTTTATGTTCTTCAATGCCAGGGCCACCAAGTCGCTTTAGACGCCAAACGCCATAGATGTAGCTTATGATCAAGACAAGGGCTGTGATGGGAAGTCCAAGAAGTGTATTGACCACGAAAAGTCCTGTTACATTGTCGTTTTTGATCAGGATGAACTGGAGCGCAGCACGCATGGTAAAGAGGCCCAGCCAGAAGCATGTGACCTCAGTATAAGCGGGGCGAACATCGGTGCGTCAAAACCAATCCAGTGGCCAACCGCGTGAGAGGTGGCTCAGCCATGCCGCGAGGGGCCTTCTGCTAAGCAGCGAAACCCCTGTGATGAGGATGAGGCCAGTGCTGGTGATGAGCTTTGGAAAGTAGTAATTTGTTGCATTGTCGGCAAACAAAGCGAACGCAGTGGCGATGGCCACACCCAATAATCCTGAAAATGCATATTTCCAGGATTTTTTCGAATTTAGCCGTACGATGACCAAGATGAGTGCTGACGTGATGGCGATTGCGGCTGCGACGTTCAGGTCAAGAAAAACGTTCGCAGTGACATAGACGAGTGGCGGAATGATGGCGTCCACCGTTTTTCCTTTGATGACGGAGAGAAGTTCTTCTTTGATTTCGGCAATGTTCAATATAACACCTTCTTCATGATTTCTTATTGCGAGCGTATTTACATCGGACGTTCCCGCTTATTTCGCAGCCGATTTAAGGATTGACTCCCTTCTGTGACCGAGGAAGAATGTGAGCCAATCAGCTTTACAGGTGTAGAAAGCGTATAAAATGTAGAGTGCACCTGTGAAGAAGCCAAGGATCATCATTGCCAAAATCCAGGCGACTTTTGCAACGACGGATCTTTCTCTAAAATAGATCCACATGGAGAATAGAGCAAAGCCCACGTACAGGTCAATTAGGGACATGACGCCCCATGGGTTTTCGAAGAGTGCGCCGCCGTCGATGAAAAAATCGCCGTTTAGAAATCCGTTTGTGAGTCCGAGAGTCATTGCTAAAAGTCCAATCCATGCGATTATTTTTCCTGTGCGCATATTTGCCTCCTATATTTATTTTGATAATGCTAATATACCCAAATAAGTAGAAATAAATTTGAAAAATTCATGAAGCGGAATAAAGGAGGTGATCAGGGGGTCGGACCCCCTGATCACTTTGACTATCTTCTCATCGGCTTTCGTTGTATACTAAACATATGCAAATACTTGATCGGAGCACATAAACATGGGACTTGAACTGTACTGGATACCAATTCGCACAGCGTTACTATTGTTTCCTTTCCTTGCTTTAATACTTTTATTGCCATGGCTTATTTTCAATTACAGAAAATACGGCTTTTTTAGTATGTGGACGTCTTTTATCGTGTATTCTTTTATTTTTTACATTCTTTGCACCTTTTTTCTTGTGATATTGCCATTTCCAGCATCTAGAGACAACAGCAACGGACAGACTGCGTTGACTGTTTATCAAAACCTGATTCCTTTCACATTTGTGAAAGATATCATGAAAAACGAGCTTATTGTTTGGACTTCCTTCGAAACATACGTCAATCTCTTGCAGGATCTCGACTTTCTACTTGTGCTTTTTAATCTGCTCTTGTTTTTCCCGCTGGGGGTGTATTTAAAATACTTTGGTATAAAATGGTACAAGACGGTAGGCATCGGCTTTTGCATATCGCTTTTCTTCGAAATTACACAGCGAACGGGCATTTTTGGCTTTTTTCTCTATCCATACCGTTTGTTTGATGTTGATGACTTGATGATCAATACACTTGGTACTTTTTTAGGGTTTTTAGTAGCACCACTCATACTGATGTTGTTTCCTAGCACAAAGGATGTTGAAGTCAAGTCGGAACGCGTGTTAAATGAGTTTCAAGTCAGACCTTTTGCAAGGTTATTGGCGTTGTTCATGGACATGACGATATTGACATTGCTAGGTGTATGGTTTATAGAATGGGTCGTTGCAATTGGTTATTTGCTCGTGTTTATCGTGTCGCCGGTCTTATTTAAAGGGTTGACACCGGGTACAGCGCTTTTGCATTTTCAGCTGAGGTCGGAGTGGAAATTTGGTGTTGTCATCCGGGGTTTGTTGTTATATTTGACCCGCCTCGTGTACGTTGGGATTATTGTGATCTGGAACATGCCTTTGGTTGTGGATTCTGAACAATACTATTACCAGATTATACTTAAAAATATGACGTTGCTGGGTTTTGTCTTTTTGACGGTGATTCTAGTCATCCACGGGATGAGGGTTTTAGGGTTAAAACATGTTGAGCAGTTCTATTTTGATTCTGTGGGGAAAGTATTCAACTTGCGCAGAGTGAGAGAAGATCAAAAATGATCAGGGGGTCGGACCCCCTGATCACTCCAGGGCTCTTCATAAATTCCGCTTGACCGACCGAACGGACAGTGTTATTATCTATATAAAGGAGCGTGATCATTTGGACGAAAAAGGACAAGACAAACGCCTTGCAAAAGGCGAACAAATGCGCCAAGCAATCCTTGAAACGGCGATTGAGATCATCGGCAGCAACGGCATCGAGCACGTCTCAGCGGCTAAGATCGCATCGGCGATCGGTACGAGCAAAAGCAATGTCTTTCACCACTTTAAGACGCGAGAGGCCATTTTGCTTGGCGTTCACGATTATATTTATGAAGGTTTCAAATCTTCATTTGTATCCAGTGCCTCAAGCTTGAAAGCTTATTTGACAGGATTGGGTGACGCTTTGTTTGATACTCAAGAGGACATGATCGTTTACAAGGCTTTCTATGCTTTTTATAATGAAGGGTTGTTCAACCCAGTCTTTAGTGAGCGTCTGACTGCAAGCACCTCACATTTGCTTAAGTCCATTGAGCAAGAACTGACGAGGATTTGTGCAGAACAAGGCATTAAAGGCAGCGACTTAAATGAACGCATTAAAATCGTTTCACATGGCATTTTGTGTTTCCTCGACGGGGCGGGACTGCATTTCATGTTGAATCCTGAACTTACGTATCTCAAAGAGTCGTGGAAGCTTCAGGTTAGACTTTGGAAAAAGTATTTGAAGGGGCTTTGAAATTTCACTATGTTGGTAGTGATTTTTCATAACATATTTAACTGACCGTTCGAACGGTTAATACAAGGAGGCGGCAATGAATATAATTAAAGTGCCTAAATTTTTACATGATATTTTCGGTGAAGAAACAGAGGCCATTACCTTGTTTCTTATCTTGTTTGTAACAGTAGTCGTTATGACGGGTCTAATAGTGGCTGAAGGTCAACTTTTTACGGAAGTGGGTCTGCTCAAAGGGATTTTGGGAATTGTTTTACTCGCGGATATTGTGGCTGGAACGGTCGCAAATTTTTCATCCGGTACGAGCAACTTTTATGCGAGGCGGCCTAAAAACCGTTGGGTATTTATAGCGGTGCATGTGCAGCCGGTGGTTATTGCTTGGATGCTTGGGTTTTCATTGTTATACGCGGCATTATTATGGTTTTTCGTCATAGTGGCGACTTCGATCGTCAATTTGCTTAACGGGCATGCGCACCAACGGTTCATCGCAGGTGCTTTGATGACACTTGGTATTTTCGGCGCACTTGTGTTATACAAAGGGGATTCGCTTGTTATGCAAGTGATGTCGGTATTTTTTATCATAAAAGTGGTGTTCAGCTTTGGTGTCGACCATGAAAGGGGTGTCCGTGATGATTCGTAGGCTTGAAGCCAGGGATATCGACACATGTGCAGACGTTGTTGCACATGCGTTTTGGAATGATCCGATGTTTGTTCATTCGATGCGTTCAGATTCTGAGAAGTTCGAGTTTTCAAAGTTCCTAGTGAATAAATCGCACCTGCTCAACGAAACGGGGATTGTGGTCGAAAATGAAGGGAAAATCGGGGGTGTCGCCAGTCTTGAGGTGGATTCGGGCCGGGTATTAACGCGTTTTGCGGCCATGCTTAATGGTTCATTTTTAAAAGAGGCCATGAAGCTTCGAAAGGCCATTAATTCTGAGGGGTTTCGCTTCATTAACGCGTATATGCGTTTTACGACTTCCGTTCGGCCAAGAGGTAGACATCACTATTTGGTATTCATCGGTGTGTTGCCAAAGTGCCAAGGGCAGGGAATCGGTGGTGAGATGTTGCGATATTTGCATGGCATTGTCGACGCTGACGAAAGCAGTTTGGGGGTGGGCCTAGATACTGAAAATGAGGCGAATGTCGGTTATTATGAGCGCTTTGGTTATGAGTTGGTGGGCACGAAAAAGATTGGCGAGGTTGAGGTCTATGTGATGTTCCGAAAGCGGAAATCGTGATATAATCGAATCTGAGTAAGTAATTAGGAGGTTTCGATGACGTGTGTCTGTAGCAGCTGTAAAAATTTAAAGAGCGTTTTGGATGAGAATGACGTTGAAAGTGGCATATATGAAACTTGTGAGTTTGGGTTTGTATCGGAAGGTTGTGAAACGTGTGAGCTGGATGGGTGCGAACTTACTTGCGAACACTATGTGAGCGATGTAGAGGATTCTGTTGATGAGGGGATTGTTGTCAAGTGTGCAATGTGCTCAAGAGAAATTGTGCTTCAGGCTCATGATCAGGTGGGAGAAGTGTTTTGTGTGTCTTGTTATCTGAGTAAGTAGAAGATGGTCAAAAAATGGTCATGGGGAATGATCAGGGGGTCCGACCCCCTGATCTTTAATCACGAATAGAGAGTCAAAAAGAATGACCCCACCAACTCATCTACGAAAAATAAATCGCCA
>DMYC01000428.1 GCA_003482695.1 Clostridiales bacterium UBA8960 | reverse complement strand
TTGCACGTTTAGGTTTTATCCATGACTCATATGATAACCCTAGAGCGCTTGCGATGACAAAACCACCAATTAAGCCGCCGATATGCCCTGCCATATCGATGTTTGGCCTGATAAATCCTATGACGATGTTGACACCGATCAAAATCAACAAGTCCGTGCCATAAATGCGTTTATAGACGAGTGGGTTTAATTTGTATAGAAACAAGTTCGCCCCCATCAAACCAAATATTGCGCCTGAAGCACCGACGGACACACTGTCTATAAAGAGGTAACTTGCGCCTGACCCAATCAATCCTGATATGAAGTAGATCACGAGGAATTTCTTTTTTCCAAAAAAACGTTCGATGTCACGCCCTAAGATAAAAAGCGCCATCATATTGAATATGAGATGCATCAAATCGGCGTGTAGAAACATCGCGGTGAAAAGCCGCCAAAATTCACCGAGGCCGATCAAGGCATTCACTTTAGCACCGAGCCTTAAAAGACCATTCTCTGCAATTGATGTGACAATCTGAGTCAAAACAAACATGAATATGTTTAAACCGATTAGAATTTCGGATAACGACATCTGTTTGATGCGTCTTATATAATAGTTCATATTAGCCATTTAATTCCTCCAAGAATAAATTCCATTTATATCATTATACATTTTAAATCGTATTTCGTGCGGCATTTCTAAAGGAATTCATAATAATTTAACACTTTTAGTGGATATTCAGAAAACGAGTTGATATTTTCGATTTTATGTGCTAAACTTATCTTCAAATTGATAAATTCTATGATTGGAAGAGTAGGATGCTTGTCCCTGTTTAGCGAGTCGGTGATGGTGGAAGACCGATGAAACAAGTGTGTGAAGAGAATCCATAAGAAGCCTGTTGGCCGGAAGTCTACGTTACAGACATCGAGTGAGAAGGCAATTGCCTTCTAAGAAGAGTGGCAACGCGGATTATTTCGTCTCTTAGTTTTAAGAGGCGATTTTTATTTTTTTTGAGGAGGATGACATGGTTAATTACAAAGTAGAGATTGCAAAAGTTTTAAGCGAAAAAATCGAGATGATGTCTTTTGAAGAAATCCTTGGACTGGTGGAACATCCAAAGAACACTGAAATGGGCGATTATGCATTCCCTTGTTTTAAACTTGCAAAAGCATTTAGAAAAGCGCCTAATGTGATCGCAGAAGAATTGGCGGTAGCATTAGGCGATCAAGAAAGCTTCGAGAGTATTGATGCGATCTCTGGATTTTTGAACTTTAAAGTCAATGCAGAGCATTATGCGAAAAACGTTATAGAAGAGGTGCTTGAAAAAAATGATCAGTATGGCGCTTCGCATTATGGCGATGGAAAGAAAACCATTATCGAATACTCATCTGTCAACATCGCAAAACCTTTTCATATGGGACACATTCGAAGCACGATGATCGGTGAATCATTACACAGAATATATAAATTTTTAGGTTATGATACCGTTGCGATCAATCATTTGGGAGATTACGGCACTCAGTTTGGAAAATTGATAGTCGCGTATAAGTTGTGGGGCAATCGCGAGGTCATAGAGGCCGATCCAATTCCTGAACTTCTAAAGATATATGTGCAGTTCCATAAAGCTGCAGAAGAAAACCCTGCTTTGGAAGATGAAGCGAGAACATGGTTCACCAAACTTGAAAATGAAGATGCAGAAGCGGTTGAGTTGTGGACTTTATTTAAAGAAATGTCTCTTAAAGTTTTCAACCGTGTCTATGAAAAATTGGGTGTCAAATTTGATTCCTACGCAGGCGAGAGTTTTTATTCGGATAAGATGCCAGCCATCATTCAAGAACTCAGAACGAAAAATATCGTGGAAAAATCCGAGGGTGCTGAAATCGTTAATTTGGAACCATACGGTTTGACTCCAGCACTCATCACGAAAAAAGATGGCTCATCTCTTTATTTAACTCGAGATCTCGCTGCAGCTAAATTCAGAAAAGACACATACAATTTTGATAAAAACATCTATGTGGTCGGCAGTGCGCAGAAATTGCATTTTCAACAATGGATGAAAATTTTAGAACTTATGGGATATGAGTGGCACAAGGATTGTGTTCATGTTGAGTTCGGCATGGTTTCCCTCGAAGAAGGCGCTTTGTCGACCCGAAAAGGAAATGTCGTGTTTTTGGAAGATGTTCTTGATAAAGCCTGCGAGCAAACACTCGAGATCATCAATGAAAAAAATCCAAACCTAGAAAACAAAGAGACGGTAGCAAAACAAATCGGCATAGGTGCAGTGGTGTTTCAGGAGCTTTATACGTCTAGAACAAAAGACTATGCGTTTTCTCTAGAAAAAACGCTGTCGTTTGAAGGTGAGACTGGGCCTTATGTACAGTATACCCATGCAAGAGCGTGTAGCGTCTTAAGAAAAGTGGATGAATCCATCAAAGCAACACCAGATTATTCTTCGCTGACGGATGAGGCCTCAAAGGATGTTGTAAGAACGCTGTCAAAGTTTGGTGAAATTGTTTTGCTTGCACATAAAAATTATGAGCCTCACACAGTGGCGCGTTATGTCGTAGAACTGGCACAAGGGTTCAATCGTTTCTACCATGACAACCCGATATTAGTAGATGACCCAGGCGTCAAAGCGGCAAGAGTCGCCTTGGTAAAAGCCGTGAAAACGGTCTTGAAGAACGCTTTAAATCTCGTGTGTTTAGAGGCACCAGAAAAAATGTAACAATAAATAAGCGGTTAATTTGCATTTGATGGATGACCACCAAATCAATTAACCGCTTTGTTTGTAATTTAATCAATCGTTTTTCTGAAATCTTAAAACACATTTTTTCAACCTTTCAATCGTGAGTGATTCTTTCGTTAAAAAGTCATTGAACTCAAGCCCTTTAAGCCGTTTATGTATATCGGCGACCTCGGTTGATGTCAATATCACGATCGGGATGTCAGAGAATTTTGAACTTTTTAGGTTGGCTATCAACATTTCTGCACTCATATCATTCAGTTCCATACCAGATAAGATGACATCAATTTCGTTCTTTGCCATGATTTTGAATAGATCTTCTCCAGAGGATGTGCCGATATAATCGAATCCCAATCGCGTAGACATGTCGTGGACAATTCTTCTAAAGAACTCGCTATATTCAAAATGAAGTATTCTCATTGGGATCTCCTTAACCACTTAAAATTTAATGTGTTCATGTAAAACGTCCGGATCTTTTTTCGTATAGACACGTGCAGAACGTTTCATGATCGATTTGATCGTCTCCAGGATGC
>DMYC01000145.1 GCA_003482695.1 Clostridiales bacterium UBA8960 | reverse complement strand
CAATTACGCCTGCTTTTGAAGCGGCATAATTTGCTTGACCCATATTGCCTGTAATTCCTACCACAGAAGCCATGTTGATGATGGATCCACTTCTTTGTTTAAACATGATTTTTGCAGCGTGTTTTGAGCAGTTGAACGTGCCCTTCAGATTTGTTGTATTGACCACATCGAAGTCTTCTTCTGACATTCTTACAAGCCAAGTGTCACGTGTGATGCCAGCGTTGTTTACGAGTAGGTCTAGTCGACCGTAAGCTTCTATTGCAGCACTTACCAATTTTTCAGCATCATCAAACTTGCTGATATCACCCTCGACAAGGGTCGCTGTTGCACCGATTTCCTGAATAAACGATTCGAGTTCAGATCGATTTGAGCGGTAGTTTAAAACCAGACGATATCCTTCTTTGGCTAATGCCGCTGCTATTGAGCGACCAATACCTCTGCTTGCACCTGTGACGATGGCTACTTTCATGTAATCCTCCTATATAGCTTCTTCGAGTGACGATTGTTTTTTAATAAAGTCGACAACATCATAAAGTGAATCCAAATCGTAGATTGAAAGCACTTTGAGCGTCTTGTCAATTTTTGATACAAAAGCGGAAAGTGCGTTGCCAGGACCAAACTCGATGATCGTATCGATGCCCATGTGCTTCATGGATTCGATGCATTCAATCCATCTGACTGAACTCGTGACTTGCTTTGCCAAGTAGGATGCAATTTCATCTTCACTTGAGACGATACGGCCATTTACATTTGTTAATACGGGAACCTTCATTTCATGGAAGGTGATTTTTTCGAGTTCAACTGCAAGTTGTTCCTCAGCGGGCTTCAACATAGAAGTATGGAATGGTGCGCTTACAGGTAGTGGAATGACGCGTCTTGCACCTGCGTTTTTCGCAAACTCATGTGCCATTTCAAGCGCTTTAAGCTCACCGCCGATGACGATTTGATTTGGTGCGTTATAGTTGCAAACTTCGACGATGCCAAATTCAGATGCTTGGCTCGCAATAGATTCTGCTTCTTCAGGTGATAAACCCATGAGTGCGCTCATGCCACCTACGCCAATTGGAACGGCTTCTTGCATGAAAGCGCCGCGTTTTTTAACAAGTTGAACGGCATCTGTAAAGACCATTGAACCTGAGCTGACATGCGCTGAATACTCGCCAAGCGATAAGCCTGCACAAGCAGATGGTTTTACGTTAACTAAGGATTCGAATGCCTTGAGCATTGCTACTGAGGTCGTTAATATGGCAGGTTGAGTTTTTTCAGTTTCATTAAGCGATTCTTGTGGGCCATTGAAAATCAAATGCTTAAGGTCATAGCCGAGTGCGAGATTTGCTTGATCGAACACAGCTCTTGAAGATTCGAAGTGCTTATAAAAATCTTCTCCCATGCCTTGTTTTTGAGCGCCTTGGCCTGCAAATATATATCCAAATTTCATAATCAACCTCCCTATTTATCACATAACCATCTATATTGTTTTTCAATGATTGCTTCGCATTCATCAAAGATTTCACCAACGATTTCTTTAGCAGGTTGCTCTTTCTTAATAAGTCCAGCAACTTGCCCAGCCGTGACTGAGCCGAAGACGACATCGCCATCCACTACAGCCCTTCTTAAGGAACCGGCTCCTAATGCTTCAAGTTCATCGACAGAGGCACCTTTTTTCTCAAGGTCGCAATATTGTCTGTAAAGTTTGTTCTTAAGTATTCTAACGGGATGGCCAGTAGGTCTTCCAGAAACCACTGCAGAAGTGTCTTTCGCGTCAAGAACCATGTCTTTATAATTCTTATGCACATTGCACTCTGTTGCAACCAGAAAACGTGTACCGACTTGAATGCCACATGCGCCGAGCATGAATGCTGCCGCGGCACCTCTGCCATCCGCTATGCCGCCAGCGGCAATGACGGGGATGCTTACAGCGTCAACCACTTGAGGCACAAGTGCCATCGTCGTCAGTTCGCCTATGTGACCACCCGCTTCTGTTCCCTCTGCGATGAGTGCGTCAACGCCTAAGCTTTCCATGCGTCTTGCAAGGGCAACTGAAGGAACAACGGGGATGATTTTGATTCCGGCTTCTTTCAGTCGTTCGACATATTTGCCAGGGCTACCGGCACCTGTGATGACGATAGGCACTTTTTTATCGATCGCCAATTCTATAATATCATCTGCAAAAGGGCTTAACAACATGACGTTAAGTGCATATGGTTTATCGGTCAGTGTTTTGATTTTGTCAACTTGAGCTTCTACGAAATGTCTCTCCGCATTGCCACCTGCGATTACGCCAAGACCACCTGCATTTGAAACCGCTGCGGCGAGTTCGGCATCTGAAATCCATGCCATACCGCCTTGGATAATCGGATACTGTATATCTAGCATCTGGGTGAGAGCTGTTTTAGTCATAATGCCTCCAAAGTTTATAAAAAGTTTATTTTTCCTCTTAAGAAAGAAAATCCAAGGCGTATGCCGAGGATTTTCAAAGTGAGTGGATGTTTATTATAAATGAAGATTATGCGTTATATTGTTCGATGTAGTTGACGATGTCGCCAACAGTTTGGATCGATGATGCATCGCTTTCAGCGACTTTCACATCAAACTCATCTTCAATCGACATGATTAAATCAACCATATCAAGTGAGTCAGCACCAAGATCTTCTTTGATCTTGCTTTCTAATGTTACTTCATCTGCGTCTAAATCCAATTCTTCAACTAAAATCGATTTTACTTTTTCAAAACTCATGTTGTTGCCTCCTAATAAATTATTGTATAAGTGCGAATGACTCGAAAGTCGTTTTTGCGTTACCCTTATAAGTCAATCAAAGTATATGCGATTCGAGGAAAGCAATCAAGGGCTTTTATAAATTGTTTATAATTAAGCATAATTTCTTTATAATCAATTTTTATAGTGATAGAATAGTGAGTATAAAACACAATTGGAGGTCGAATATGGGATTGTTCAAATTTTTAAAAGGTGAATTTATCGAAGTTGTACATTGGGAAGATGAACGTCAGGATACGATGGTCTATAAGTTTCCGATGACCGATAAGCAACAGATTAAAGAGAATGCACAGTTGGTCGTAAGACCTTCACAAGTGGCAATTTTTGTTTACCAAGGCCAAATCGCAGATGTTTATCAACCTGGAAAGTATACACTACACACGGATACGATGCCTATTTTGACATCTCTGTCCAATTGGAAATATCTTTTTGAAAACCATTTTAAAACAGATGTCTACTTTGTAAACACAAAACAGTTCATCAACCAAAAGTGGGGCACAACAAACCCGATCATGATGCGTGATGCTGAGTTTGGCATTTTAAGGTTGCGCGGTTTTGGCGTTTATTCATTTAGAGTAAGTGAACCTGTGGTCTTTTTAAAGGAAGTTTTTGGGTCGAATAAGTTCTATACCGTAGATCAGATCAACGAGCATCTTAAGAGTTTAATCATCTCAACGGTTTCTGATGTATTAGGGGAAGCGAAGATACCGGCGATCGACCTGGTCACGCAATATGATGAAGTTGGCCTCTTATCACAAACGAGAATCGATGAACGGTTTTCGATCTACGGCTTAAAAATATCCGATTTTGCGATAGAGAACATTTCATTGCCAGAATCAGTAGAACAAGCGATTGACAAGCGCACTCAAATGGGGGCACTTGGCGATTTGAATCAATACATGAAGTATCAGGCTGCAGAAGCCATGAGAGACGCTGCGAAAAATGAAGGTGGTGGAATGGCAAGCATGGGAGCCGGCGTAGGTGCAGGTATGGGCATCGGCCAAATGATGACAGGTGCCATGAGTGGCATGAACAATCCGAGCACGCCTGAAACCAAAACGGTGCCATGTCCGAACTGTAAAACGGAAGTGAAAGAAGGTGTCAAATTTTGTCCAGAATGTGGCAATAGCATGAACAAGACTTGCGTTCATTGTCATGTCGTCTTAAAGGGAAATCCAAAGTTCTGCCCTGATTGCGGCGGCAAACAAGATATCGAAAAACAGTGTCCAAATTGCAATGAGTCAATTGAAGGCTCTCCTAAATTCTGTCCACATTGTGGCTCTACGTTAAACGAATAATGGAGGGTGCATGTCGGAGGAGAGAATGAAAACCAAAGTCAACATGTGCCCAACTTGTGGCGGTAAAATGGATTATGATCCAGCAAGTGGCGTTTTGAAGTGTCAATATTGCAACAACACGAAAGAAATTGAAGTTGGAGAGACTGAAATCATCGAGAACCCATTTAACGACGCTCTCGCAGAGGGTGCGAGATCATGGTCTGATGACGACATTAAAGTTGTGACGTGCAAAAATTGTGGCGCTGAATTAATTTTTGAGAGTCATACGAAAGCGCAATTTTGCAATTATTGTGGTTCATCCCACGTCAGTGAGCATGCTCCAGAAAAAACAATTCCCCCAGGTTACTTGATTCCTTTTTCCATCGATGAAAAAAGTGCGTTTGAGCGATTTAAGACTTGGATTGGCAAGCGATGGTTTGCGCCTAACGCCCTTAAAACGGCTCATAGAAATGATCGGATATTGGGGACATATATCCCATTTTGGACATTTGATACGCAAACGTTCAATCGGTACACTGCGGAAAGAGGCGACTATTATTATGTGACAAAAACGAGAACAGTCAACGGAAAGACGGAAACTTATCAAGAGCGGCATACGCGCTGGATGCCAGTAAGTGGACATTACAACCGATTTTTTGACGATGTTTTAATCAGTGCTTCCAACAAGGTAGATCAGAAGACTCTTGATAAAATTGATGACTTTAACTTAGATGCGCTTATAACGTACAAACCCGACTTTTTGTCAGGATTTTTTGCAGAGCGCTATAGTGTTTCCCTAGAAGATGGGTGGATCATTGGGAAGCAAGTGATCGACAATCATCTCAAAGCGGAAGTTCGAAGAGAAATCGGCGGGGATGAAGTCCGGTTTTTGAGAATCGAGAGCCATTATGACGATTTGATGTATAAACACATCCTTTGTCCCGTATGGATTTCAAGTTATAAGTTTAATGGAAAAACCTATAATTTCATGATCAATGGTCAAACGGGAAAGGTTGAGGGAGATTTTCCAAAGAGCGGTGTGAAAATCGGGCTCGCCATTCTTGCAGGTGTTATAATAATTGGCGTTATGTATTTATTGATTTCAAATGGAAACTTCTAATGTGAGGGGTTATGAAATATAATTTTGTCAGAGCATTTTCAATCGCAGTCATATCCGTTTTGGCGATTCTGTTTGAAGCGGCGACTGCACCAAGAAGCTTGATTTTAATTGGATTGTCCTCTGTTTTGATTGTTCTTGGATTTGTAAGAGGACCTTCGCATAAGCGGTTTGGTTTTTCACTGGTCATCGATGTGGCTTTTGTCTATGCAATGGGGTATTATTCTAAGTTTAATATAAATTATATCGTTTTAGCACTTTATCTTTGGGTTATGATCGAGGCGATTATTTGGCAGCCCTTTGTCGGCAGCATCATACTGGTGACGATCACCTATATTGGGATAGGACTGACAATCTTCAACGCACTTTCATATGGTTTGAATTATCAGATCACAACACAAATGGGCTTAATCATTTCTCTATTTGTACTATTTACTGTGATGCTTTTTATGTATGTATCGTATATTAAAGAAAGGGACCAAGTCCAGAGACTCAATTTGGCGCTGGTAAAGCAAAACGATGCACTTATCACAGCCAATAGCGCGCTCGAACAAGCCAATATTGAAATCGTCAAATTGACGCGACTAAAAGAACGTTCCCAGTTTGCACGAGATCTTCATGATACGATTGGACACGAACTCACCGGGCTGATCATGTTGCTTGAAATGACAAAAATAAGTGCCATCGAAACCGAAGTGACCGGGGACGAGATTCAAAAGGCCATCGACCAAGCGCGAGAAATTTTAAGGGCGATGAGGTCGCTTGTAAACACGCATAAAGAAGTCATTCTGCATGAGAACTTGTACGAATCGCTAAGTAAGAAG
>DMYC01000220.1 GCA_003482695.1 Clostridiales bacterium UBA8960 | reverse complement strand
ACATGAAAAATTTGCCATAAATGACACCTCATTGATTCCACATTATGCAGTATTGGACCCGAACCTTACATTGGGCTTGCCCCCCGGTATAACGGCGACCACCGGAATGGACGCATTCACACATGCTGTGGAAGCCTATATCGGCAACAGCAACACATCTGAGACGAAAGAAATGAGCAAGGCAACAGTCAAGCTTGTTGTTGACAATGTTTTCGAAGCCTATTCAAACGGTTCCAACTACACCGCTAGGGAGAACATGCAAAAGGCATCCTATTATGGGGGGATTGCATTTACACGGGCATATGTAGGCTACGTTCATGCAGTTGCTCACACTCTGGGTGGTTTCTATAATACACCTCACGGGCTGGCAAATGCAGTCATTTTGCCATACGTCTTAAAGGCATTTGGCACATCAGTTCATGCAAAGCTGGCAGAACTCGAACAGCTCATCACTGGCACAGGCAACAACGAACCGAACGATATAAAAGCCAACCGATTCATAGAACGCATTATTTCACTTAATCAAAAAATGGGCATACCGACCAAAATACAAGGCATAGAAGAGAAGGATATCCCACTTATGGTGGAACGTGCCTATCATGAAGCCAATCCACTCTATCCAGTTCCAAGAATATTTACGCGCGATGATCTGACCAAAATTTATTATGAAATCATGGGGTGACATATGTTTGGTTACAATGGAAAAATGGCACAAATCGACTTAAGTAGCGCAGGCATCAGCGACTATCCAGTTTCTGAAGAACACTATGAGGCATTCATGGGCGGAAAAACGCTCGCTGCAAAAATTATTTTCGATGCATTTGATCATAAAGTGGAGGCTTTTTCAAACGAGAACATAATCGTCATAACGACATCACCATTTACAGGGTCAACAGCGCCTTGTTCTTCACGTTTCAATATCTCGACTTTTTCACCACTAACTGGCCTTTTAATATCGTCTAACTGTGGAGGAAGCTTTGGCCTACATCTTAAAAAATCTGGCTACGATGGATTGATCATTTCTGGGAAGAGTCCTGAACCAGTGTATATCGACATTGATAATGAAACCATATGCATAAAAAGCGCAAAACATTTATGGGGAATGAACACATCTGAGGTTCAGGATAATCTAGGTGCAAAGAATCGAGGCAAACTGGTTATTGGCATCGCCGGTGAAAATTTGGTCAGATATGCTGCCGTTATCAGCGAGGAAAGGGCAGCTGGACGCGGTGGCGTTGGCGCTGTTTTTGGATATAAAAATCTTAAAGGCATTGTTGCAAGCGGTCAAAAGTCAATTGACATCTTTGATAAGGAAGGATTCAAGTCGCAGAACATCAAATGGATCAATCAGCTCAAAGAGCATCCACTTACGGGAAAGCAGCTGCCAAAGTTTGGTACGGCTGGGTTAGTCAGTTTGATGCATTATCGAAATCTACTTGCGACTAAGAACTATAGTAGCGGACAGTTTGAAGCATTTGAGGCCATTAGCGGTGAAAAGATGACCGAAGAAAAGCTTGTTAAAAACAAAGGATGTGTCACATGCCCAATACAATGTGGCAGACAGGTCACTGCTTATGGTAAAACTGTAAAAGGTCCAGAGCTGGAAACACTAGGGCTATTGGGCAGCAATTTGCTCAACAGTGATTTGGACAGCATCATTCGATTGAACCACTTGTGTGATGAATACGGACTCGATACAATTACCTTTGGCAGTACGATCGGCTTTGCGATGGAGCTTTGCGAAAAAGGCATTTGGGATAACGGATTAAAATTTGGTGAGGTTAGTACACTTGAAGCGTTGATTGAAGATATTTCACGGCGTGAAGGAATAGGCGCGGAACTGGCAGAAGGCACAAGACGACTTTCAGAAAAGTATGGCGGAATGGACTTTGCGATACATGTTAAAGGCCTTGAAGCAGCGGCCTATGAACCACGTGCAGCACAAGGCATGGGTCTCGGATATGCCACATCTAATCGAGGAGGGTGCCATCTTAACGGTGGGTATATGGTGGTTCTGGAGGGATTAGGCCTTAATGTGAACGGCAAAACCACTAAAGGAAAAGCAGCCTACACCATTATGTTTCAGGACATGATGGAAGCGGTATCATCTGCTGGCAGCTGCCTGTTCACAACGTATGCAATGTTGCCTCCATTTTTGCTAAATAAACCCAACCGTTTTTATGTGAGATTGATCAATGGCATAATTCCGCTTGCGGGTGGATTAGTGGGGGTACTTAAAAAGAATACTTGGCTCATGCGATTCAACATGTCATCCCTGTTGCCGCATCCACATTTTATTAAGCTTATAACCGGCAATAAAATGACCATTGGCCATTTTTTAGACACTGGCGAAAGAGGATACAACCTTGAGCGCTTCATCAATATCAGACAAGGCCTTAAGGGGACAGATGACACGTTGCCTAAACGCCTATTGAAAGAGCTTCAAAGATCGGATGATCCAGACAGTATAGTAAAGCTGGATGAAATGTTGGGCACGTATTATAAGCTGCGCGGATGGGACAAGGACGGCATACCGACTCAGTGGACATTAAAGAGACTGAAAATCATGAAGGATTAATGATGTTTGAAATAAGATTATTTGGATGGATCAGAAACGAGATCGGTGTGGCGAAGTTGACCATGACTGAAAGAACGGTCGGTGACGCGTTTGAAGAGATTGCAAATCGCTATCCTAACATCAACAAAGACGAACTGATGCAGGCGATCATATTCATCAACAGTAAGTCTGTCACTGGCAAGAAAAGATTCCACATAAGGCTCCATGATGGCGATGAATTGGCCATATTGAGTCCTGTCAGTGGAGGATGAAACGAGGAAGAGAGCACAAGTAGGTGATCAATAGGTGATCAAGGGGTCCGACCCCTTGATCACTTTTCTTCACTTTTGATAACGGTATCATAAAGAAACTGATCAAGTAGTATCTGATCTTTAAAGACTTCAACAAGCTGTGATGGTGAAACGGATCTTTCATCTTTAATCCACTGAGTAAGTAAAGTGACTGCTATCGCTGTTCTTACCTCTACAAAGTAATCGTAATAAGGAATATTGATATCAGGGTATTGGGCTTTTAGACCAGTCAACATGTGCTTAAATGATCTATGGATGATGTGTGTTCGATCAACGGCTATAAGGGTTTCGATAATGGAATAATGACTACTCCAAAATTCTAAAAAAACCTTAATGAAAGTGTCATCAGGTTTGTACATTTTCTCAACGACTACCATGCGGTGCATGTACGTGCCACATTTTTCGAAAATTATATCACTCTGATATTGAAGAATGTCTTCAATTGAATCAAAACATCTGTAGAAGGTAGTTCTACCTATTTCGGCCTGCTTAACCACATCTGATACGTTGATGTGTGTTAAGCTTTTTTGTTTTAACAAAACTAAAAGCGCTTCGTATAAAAACATGGCTGAACTTCTTGAGCGCTTATCATTTGATATATGATACATATGATCTCCTTGTGTTCCACATTCTGTAATAAGATTGACTTTGAAATCATTATACCATATATTAAGTTGTGTTACATGTGTTCCGTAAAAATTGTGATAGGAGGAGAATATGAAGTCTCAAGTAGCTATCGTCAAGGCGGCAACGCCGCACGAAATGGTTCAGAAGGCATTTAATCTTTTAGGAGGTGTTAATCACTGTATCCCAAGTGGCATGAACATTATTTTGAAGCCAAACGCCGGTCATGAAGGTGGGCCTGAAACGGCGATTAATACAAGTCCTGAGTTTGTAAGAGCCGTCATAAGAGAAGTTAAAAAAACGAACCCAAAGTCAATCATAATCGCTGAAGCATCAGCGGTTGGGTGTAAAACCCATAGTTGTTTAGAGTCGAGTGGCATTTCCAAGGTTGCTAAAGAAGAAGGTGTGGATCAACTGATTGACATAAAGTCATACAAAAATCTGGTAACTCAAAAAGTAGACAATCCAACATGCAATATAACCCATGTTGATTTGCCGGATTTCCTTTTAAAAGAGGATTACTATTTTATCAATTTGCCAATCTTTAAATCCCATACTTCTATGGTCTTTAGCTGTGCGCTTAAGAACCTTAAAGGTGTCGTACAAGACAAACATCATGTCGTGATGCATACGACCAATCTTGCGGGAGCGGTTGCAGACTTGGGGACTGTTATTCAGCCTGATTTGACAATAGTGGATATGATCAATCCAATGGAAGGTTATGGGCCGCATGCTGGAACTCCGATTCATGTTGGGTGTGTCTTAGCAGGAAAAGATATGGTTGCTATAGATGCCACCGCTTGTCGAATTGCAGAGTTGCCATTAGATAAGATCGACTATTTTGCAGCTGTTTCAAAAACGGGTTTGGGAG